>CAYSRH010000256.1:0-3579 GCA_964433245.1 uncultured Bacteroidales bacterium
TTATTGTGTTAAAGCAACACGTAAACTAAATCCAACATTTGTGTTTCTTGTAGGGTATGCATTAGAGATCAGTGGTGTGTTTCTTGTATGATCGTAAAAAATACGCACGATAAAGTTGTTGCTGATGGCGTAATCTGCTGATAGTTTTATTGACATTGTTTTTTGTCCCGTAGAAGGTTGTGTTGGAATATCATCTTCTAAATCACGTAGTAGGGTTTTATTGTCTCGTAATGTAAAGTCGGCACTCACATTAATGTCACTTTCCAGCGAACGGCCAAGATTGATCTTAACTTTGTCGAAACGATATCCGGTGCCAAAGACATATTCTTCACTTTTTGTCTCGGTAAGTCGGTTATTGGAAAAACTTAATGAAAGATTTCTCGTTTTTCTGATTTGGAAACGTGCAGTTAAATTATTCAAAAGAGTTATGTCAACACCTATTAGCGGTCTGAATTGTTCACTAATAGAAATATTACTGTAATCATAATTTGAAACGGTATTGCTTGTTAATTCATGTGGATTATTCGTAATAAAATCTTCCAAAGATTCTCCGCTTGAATTCTGATTTCCAATATAATCTGTATTGGTAATATATGATCCGATACTATAGTTGGAAATATATCCATGGGAAAGATTGATTGTCCTGAAATATTTTTTTAAAAATTCAATATCTGTGAGCCTGTTGTACCGCATCTGCCAGTTTGGTCTCATTTTGTGCCAGTTCATTATTGGACTGGAAAGATTCATATTTTCCGGTTCTGTGCCTGTATAGGCTGCATAGAATGAAGCCATGAGGACTTCAGGAGAATAGATTGAATAGCCTAAAGTATCTGTTGGACTTGCATCTGCAAATGTCGGATATTTCTCTCTTGTCATACGGGCAGCAATATCAACACGGTAACTTTTGAAGTTTTCAAAT
Organism: uncultured Bacteroidales bacterium; assembly: GCA_964433245.1. Taxonomy (GTDB): domain Bacteria; phylum Bacteroidota; class Bacteroidia; order Bacteroidales; family JBBRXJ01; genus CAYSRH01. Next base: position 920 of record CAYSRH010000256.1, read on the forward strand.
GCTTCAGATTCGTATTTATTTGATGAATTGGAATTTTCAAATGCCGATGATATGGTTATTGTAGAAATACTGAAATTCCCGTTAGTAAGTGTAATGGCATCATAAATACCTTGTATAAGTTCCGGATTTTCTTCTTCTACCGGTCCCATAGGAAAATAATTTAATACCTGATTTTCACTAACAGAATGCATGGCATTCAGATCAAATCGGAGTCCTGTTAAAGGCTCAAATGTTCCGCGTGTTGTCAGCCTTTGATTATTGTTAAAATTGATCGTATTAAAAATATTTTCATCGCCACTTAACCACCCGCGATAATCTGTCATAAAACGTTCAACGTCATGATTGGGCCAGTCATTATATTTTCTGTGTTGCCAACCGGAAATATATGTAAAATCGGGAGCTGTACCTCCGGGAGTATAATAAGGATTGTCTATGTGTCCTTTTGGTTTATAATCTATCCCCATATATTGATGGTCACCCATAAAACCGGGTAAGATATTACCTCCATCTAAGGAATAGGTGACAGAGATATTCTTAAATCCCATTAGAGTGAGTAATGTTCGTTCAGTAATTAATATAAATAGATTAACCTGGGGTGGGGATTTCCCTTCTATTTTTATTGTTGCATTATTCACAGTTTTTTCGGGAGTGAATTCTATTCTATTGTTGTTTATAATTTTTAATTCTCCTTTCACTTCTTCTCCTGAGGCATCGGTAACCCATACCCGGGGCTTTTCGATATTTTGTCGGTGATTGATTGCGTTTGCCCTGTTAGCTCTGAGTCGTACTCCTTTTTCTTCCCATGTAACATCTTCCATTTTCTGTGTTCTTCGTTTTCCCGTTCGGTACAGCTGGTTTATATTTCTCAGGTAATCCACTTTATTATAAAGGGTGGTCATATTAAAATTTGTGTTCAATTGCATTGAACTTGAATTAGAGATGGTGTTTCCCAGAGTTATTTCCTGCCCTTCAATATCGGGAATTCTCGGTGAGCGATTCCATGTGTAATTTCCTGAATAGGAAAGATTGGATGTTGTCCAGTTTAATATTCGTAACTTATTAATTGGCAGTGTGTATGTTATTCTATGGTTATGATGATATTGCGTATTGCGACCGAAACCTTTTATCTCATTCCAAAGCTCATCATAGTAGTTGTCAATTTCCGCATTTGGGGTTATTGGATAAGGATCATCAATACGGGCATAGTTGGATGCAAAGAAATCAAATTTAATGGATCTTGAAAGATCATATTTAATCTGGTATTCCCTGTTCCATAAAAAATCTTTTTGTACGGTGGGGGGGAGTGTAAATTCATAATAGGGATTGAGATTTCTAGTTTCTCTCACCCTGTAATATTTATTTAGTGTTGTTCTGAATCCGATCATTGAAGGTTGGTAAAAAAAGTTAATGTCACGGAATATTCTGTATTGGGGTTTTCTGAATGTGTTTCGAAATGGTTGAACATTCTGAGGTCGTGCAGTATATTGGTATCCAAAATTTAATTGTTGTTGTGTTTCTAAATCCTGAACCACATCTGTATTGTAATGTTCTTTATCTCTGTAAGAGTATCCCAGGGTAAAATTATTCGGAGATAGCGGATTAGGGTTTTCACTTATTTTGGAAATACCTACATTTGTGAAGTTTATACTTCTTCTGATTGTAACATCTTGTGTCATTCTTTTGTAATCTTCCTTTTCGTCATCAGGGATGCTTTCCAATGATTTGGAAAAAAATACATCTTGATTAAGTGGATCATATTGAGGGTTTATCCAACTCCTTGAGTATCCTACATACATAGGGATTCGCACACCGGATTTTTCCGGAAAGAATTTACCGAGATAAATATTTGAGGAAAGATCAACCTGATTGGTCTCTTCTTTACTTCGGTCGCTGGTCTTTTTTTCAATACTTCCAAATCCGGGTTTGCTGGTAAATCCGGAAACACTGATATTGGCAAAATCAGCCAGTTGTGTAGAGACTCTACCATTGGCAGCCCACCCGCCTTCCTGTCGAAAATGGGTAAGCCTTAACTCATTTACCCAAACTTCAGCAGATAGCGTTTTAGAACTTACACTTCCGTCTTTCATGTTTCGGACACCGATCATAATTGTTACAACTTCCCCAAGATTAGGGTTTCCTTTTATTGTTAATAAATTCCCGTTGATCATTTTTGAATAGGGCATGTTGAGCGATATGCTGTTTTTCGGGTCATTAAGTAATTTATTTCTGTCTGTCTTTAATTCAGGAAATATATCAAGTTCAATATCAAATTCATTAGGCCAGACAATTTTTCTGTCATCTTCACTTTCGTTGTTATAATTTCCCGAAGGAGTTATTGCAAGAGGAATTTCGTATTCGTAATAATTATTCGTGAAGTCAGTCCCTAACCTTATAAATGCACGGAGTTCATCGTTTTGAAGGCTTGCTTCTCCGGGGATAGAAGCTGCATGCACAAACATGTTCATCCGCTTGTATTCCCGCAGATCCATATAGATGTTTTTGTAAGCGGCTTTTGCTTGTCCTGCATTCAGATTAAAGACTTTCAGCATCATGGCTTGTTCATTAAGTTCTCTGATTTGTGGACTTGAAGGGTCAATAACCCTGTCAATTTCGGGAGGTAAGATGTAATTTACCGGTGTTTTACTATTGTTTTCTTCAAT
>CAYSRH010000257.1:0-3553 GCA_964433245.1 uncultured Bacteroidales bacterium
CCGAAATATATGAAGCTGCCGGTATTCGCTTTGACTTCAGTCAGTCTTATATTAAGGAATTGATGGACTTTGTTTTGGGCGAGATTGAACTGTTGTAAATTGACCTGATTTCTTAATTAAAATTTATGTATTTATTTTTTGAAAATTATTGTTCGTATTTATACGAATATTTGTATATTTGTGTTTGAAATTGAGAGTGAATATGCAATAAACTTAAATTTAAAGGAGGATAAATCATGAATAAAACAATTTTAAAATCTTGGCTGATAGTTTCAGGACTGTTTTTGGGAATAACGTTTTCTGCTTATTCACAAGCAGAGTTGACATTTGCAATGGATAACCTGGATTATGGGGTGCTTTATACCGATAGTCTTCCGGATGGGAAGGTAGATATAGAGTTTGTTAACACAGGAGATTCCCCCTTGGTTTTATCCAATGTAACAGGTTGTTGTGGAACCAGGGTGAATGATTGGCCAAAAAATCCGATTTTGCCAAATGAAACGGGACTTATAAAAATTGAATTTAAGATTGCACAAAGACCTCACAGGCTCAGTCGGGTTGTGACCGTAAGCTCTAATTCTGAAAAAAATCCAACAGCACGTTTCAGGATTACCGGACAAATAGAGGAACGTAATCAATAAGTAATGATTTTTATGCTTGTTTTTCATTACCCAATTTCATTTTTTACGAATTATAAAATCTCTTATTATGAACCGAGCCCATGTCTGAAATTAATATTGAGACACACACGCAACTATGATTAAAATGTGTACCCAATCGAAAACATGGTCGTAAATTTTAAATATATGAACTCAGTTGGCTTTATCGGAGGAGGGCGTATAACACGCATCATTCTTCAGGCATTAAAAAACAAAGAAGTTTCATTGGAGAAAATATTGATTTATGATATCAATGAAGATGTCTTGAATAGTCTAAGGCAAAACTATCCGTATGTTACAATTACAAATACTTTGGTTGATGCAGCCAAAATGGATTTGGTTATTCTTGCTGTTCATCCACCGGTTGTTATGGAAACGCTTGAGAAAATTAAGAATGTGTTGAATCCTGAGTCGGTTTTACTTTCATTGTCACCAAAGATATCATTGCAACAAATATCCAATGTATTAAAAAATTTTTCTCATATAGCCAGGATGAATCCCAGTGCTTCGTCCATTTTTAACAAAGGGGTCAATCCTGTTTCTTTTTCAACAACAATTGATAAACAGAAAAAGGAGTTATTGCTACAATTAATGAGTCCCCTGGGTTATATGCCGGAGGTGACGGATGAAAAGATTGAAGCATATGCTGTAATCAGTGCTATGGGACCTACTTATTTTAATTTTCAGATCGAGAAACTTAGACAGTTGGCCCAACGCTTTGGAATGGATGAGAAAGAAGCGAAGAAGGCAATTCGTAGTATGTTGGAAGGTACAGTTGATACCTTGTTTTCTTCTGATTTATCTTATCAGGAGGTTTGCGATCTTATCCCGGTAAAGCCCATGGGTGAAGTAGAAGAAACGATAGAAGATTATTATGAGCAGTACCTGACAACTATTTATAATAAAATAAAAATAATGTAAAATTAATTGTTCGTATTTATACGAATATTCGTATATTTGCGTTTGGTAAGTATGATTCTATAATGAATGAATAAAGGAATAACAGAAGAACAAAAAAAAACGGCGAGGTATGCGAAAGCATTGGGACATCCGGTGCGGGTTTATGTGTTGCAGCTATTAGCCAATCAGTCGTGTTGTTATAGTGGTGATTTAACAGAGGTAATACCCATCGCCAAGTCAACGCTGTCACAGCATCTGAAAGAATTGAAAAATGCTGGCTTGATTCAGGGGACTATTCAGCCTCCCCGTGTTAAGTATTGTATTAACAGAGAAAATTGGGCGGAGGCTCAGCGTTCATTGTCTGCTATGTGGCAGGTACAAAAGTCGGCTTGCGTATTTGAAGAATAAAGGTGCCGGTTGGAATTCATTTGGTAATTATATAACATAAAAAATAAATAATATGGAAATAAAAGTGTTAGGACCGGGGTGTCCCAAGTGTAAAACTTTATTGAAAGTAACGAACGAAGCGGTAGCTGACTTAAGTCTTAATGTGGAGATCCAAAAAGTAGAGGATATTATGGAAATTATGTCTTTTGGTGCCATGCATACGCCCGGGCTTGTTATTAATGGCAAGTTGGTTGTGAGTGGACGGGTTCCTTCCGCATCGGAAATCAAAGAGTTAATTGAAAAGAATAAATAGCACAGTATATTGTATAATCAAATAAAAACCATAAGAAAATGAAACTACATCAAATTTTTTCCTTGTTATTTCTTTTTGCAGGAATTTCTCTTTCTTGTCAGGCAGAAAACAGTGCAGTACAATTAAGTTCGGGTGAAGATCAGGTGATCGAAGCCTATTATTTCCATACCAACAGAAGGTGTGGTGGGTGCAGACTTGTTGAAAGTGAATTTGAAAAGGCGGTCAAGGAACTTTATGGGGAGCAAGTTGTGTTTGAAGCTCATAATCTTGATACACCGGAAGGCAAGGCTTTTGCTTCTGAAAAAGGTGTTGGAGCTCAAGCTGCAATGATCTATGTGGCAGATCAACAAGTTAATGTAACAGGCGATTGTTTTCGCAATGCACGTAATCCGGAGGCTTTGCGGAAGGTATTACAACAACGTATTGATCCTTTGTTGTAATTTGCCATTGTTGGATTATTTTATCATCTAAGTAACTTTTTATGGACGTTTTATATCAATTGCTAGACAACACTTCGTTGCCTATTGCTACGGCTTTTATCCTTGGTTTGCTGACTGCGATCAGTCCCTGCCCAATGGCAACCAATATTACCGCTATTGGTTTTATAAGCAAAGACGTTGAAAACAAGAACAGGGTGTTCTTCAGTGGTTTGTATTATACCCTCGGGCGGGTTATATCATATACCCTATTGGCGTTTATTATATATCTCGGGGCTGATCAGTTCAAGGTCTCAGCCTTCTTTCAAATGCATGGAGATAAAATTTTGGGTCCCTTACTTTTGTTTATTGGACTCTTTATGTTGGGTCTTATCAATATTCGATTTCCCGGTTTGGGTGGCTTGACCAGTCGCATGGAGAAAAAAGAAACCAAGAATTACTGGGATGTCATATTATTGGGGATGGTATTTGCGCTGGCTTTCTGCCCTTATAGTGGTGTCTTGTATTTTGCCATGCTGATACCCATGACCATTACGAGTATTTCGGGTATGTATCTTCCTGTTGTCTATGCTATAGCAACCGGTATTCCGGTCATTATTTTTGCCTATTTGTTGGCTTATACCGTCTCAGGTGTAGGGAAGATGTACAACCGGCTCAAAACTTTTGAATACTGGTTCCGAAGAATCCTGGGGGTGGTTTTTATTGGTGTGGGACTCTATTATCTTTATGTTGCTTACATATTGAGGATGCTTTTGGCGTAATAGTAAATATGGTTCTACCACGAATTTAATGAAAGCTTGTCTTTGTTTATATGTAGATAAAATATGGTTTAAGGTAGTTTATATGTTGTATTTTAG
>CAYSRH010000258.1:0-3538 GCA_964433245.1 uncultured Bacteroidales bacterium
ATTTTGTTTTTCGATGCGGATGTTACCGGCATTAAGGACGAACATTTTAAAAAAATACTGCAACCTATATTATCAAGGGAAGCAGATATGGTGCTTGGTTCACCTTCCGAAACCTTGATTGATCATCGGGTAAATCCTTTTAAAATATTTACCGGCGAAAGGGCGCTGCGTAAAGAGGATATTCTGCCTATTCTGGATGATATTCGCGACATTAAATTTGGGGTTGAAACCTATCTGAACCTGTATTATCAAGCGCATGGCAAAAAAATTAAATACTTGCTCATGGAGGGTTTAACACATCCCACCAAATATAAGAAAGTGTCGCCTGTGCAAGCAACACGTGAATTCATTAGTGAAGGTCAGGATATTGCAATCACCTTGCTTAAGAATTATGATTTGATAACGAAAAGAATTGAAAATTCATTTGTTGAACAGAATGAATCCATGAAACAGAAAATCATGGTGATGCAAAATCAGTTAAACGAAAAAATACGCTCATTTTTTACTCATGATGATAAGAAATAATTACCCTATCCTGTAATCATGCAGTATGTAAAGATAAATCCAAAGAGCCTTATTCGGGCTATTCTGTTTTTCGCCATTGGCGTGTTGATTTTCTGGCTTGTGTATGATGACATTGATGTAGAAAAAATCATTACACAAATGGACAGGATTAATCCTATGTGGATCTATATTTCAGTAGGATTAAATCTTATCAGTCAATATATCCGGGCTATCCGATGGCGTATGCTCATCACTCCTATGGGGTACCGTCCCAAAAAATATAACTTGTTATTTGCTACGCTCATTCTTGGGTTTATGAATATCGTGATACCACGCGGAGGTGAAATTGCCAGTGCTGTAGCAGTGAATAAATATGAAAAAATTCCTTTTTCAAAATTATTGGGCACGGTTACCATTCAGCGTATTACAGATTTGAGTATTTTGCTTGTTCTTTTTTCCGGGATTCTGTTCTGGCAATGGTCTCATTTTCAAGTCCTGATTGAAAACAGCGAAATAGCCTTTGATTTTTCAACACTCTCAACGAAAATTGTGGTGAGTGTTTCGGGCGTGTTGCTTGTGGGCATCCTTATTTTTATCCTTACCCGATTTTTTTCATTTAAGAAGATCAGGAATAAGCTAAAACATCTCAAGAATGATTTTATAGAGGGCTTTCGCACCATACTGAAACTTAAAAGTATGCCCGCATATATTTTCTGGTCGGTGATGATTTATGTGTTTTGGTTTTTAATGTCCTGGGTTGTTTTCTATGCTTACGAACCCACAAGTCACCTCACATTTAAAATTGCTGTATTTACCTTTTCCGTGGCTACTTTTGCTTTTCTGATACCCATTCAGGCAGGTATTGGAGCCTGGCATTTTGTAGTAATCCAGTCACTCCTGATATTTGGCATTAATGAAGAGGCCGGAATGATATTCGCCCTCCTGGCACATACCTTCACCAACCTCATTTACCTTGTATTTGGTGCAGTAGGTTTTGCCATTATGGTATGGGTGAACCGAAAGCAGGATCGGGAAGCCCTGCCAAGGATTAAAATAAAAAAGCCGTAAGCTTTTTAGCTTACGGCTTTTTTTAATTCAAAATCTCAGGTTGAAAAATACTGATTTCTTCAAATCCTATTGAGCGGTCATACCACCATCAATGGGATGTATAGCTCCGGTGATAAAACTGCTTTCATCGCTGGCAAGGAATGTTACCAGATTGGATATGTCCTGATTCTCAGCATAACGACCCAGCGGGATCATCTCTTCGAACTGTGTTTTGGCAGCTTCTGTATCATCAGGGCTAAAGCCCTTTTCAACAGAACGCATCATCCTGTTATCAACAGGAGATGGATTGATTGCATTGACTCGAATATTTCTTCCTGCCAACTCCAGCGCAAGTGAACGTGTAATGCCATTCACCGCATGTTTGCTCGCTACATAGGCACTTAAGTTGCCCATGCCAATCAGTCCAGCTACGGATGAAGTAAGAACAATGCTACCACCATCTTTCATCAGGGGTGTGATGAATTTCATGCCAAGCCAGACCCCACGGACATTCACCCCCATCACTTTATCAAATTCCTCCACAGGATAATCTGTTGTGGGTTTTACAGGTCCCTCAACACCTGCATTATTAAAAAATACATCAACTTTACCAAAGAACTCTTCAGCCTTTTGTGCATATTTTTTAACCTCTTCCGTTTTACTCACATCCGCAGCAATGTAATATACATTGTCGCTCTTCAATTCTTCCTGCACCTTTTTTAGCTCATCTTCCTTCAAATCAATGAGCATGACCCTGGCTCCTTCATTAATAAACTGTTTGGCTGTAGCTTTACCAATACCACCAGCACCGCCGGTAATCAATGCCACTTTGTTTTCTAATCTTTTCATAACATATTTTTTTTTGGTTCTTAGATACTTATTGTACTGAAAAAACCTTGCCATTATTTTTATTTGCACAGAAAAAGGCTTTGTTGCCAATATTCTCCGGTGAAATGACAAACTGTTGTTGAATAATAGCTACACAGGCGTGTTGAGTTGTGGAAATTATTTCACATGAATTTGTCCGGAGCGGTCATTTTTTTGTATCAGGAAGGCTCCTGTTTTTAAAATATTTTTTTAAACAGAAACTTCAATGTTTGGATTATAAAGGTTGGTAAAATGCTACAAACAACAATAAGCCCCCATACCTGTAATTCCAATTTTTCAAATGACAAAACCTCTGCTATATCCGGAATAAAGTAAGCAGCAAACAATGCTGATAAGCAAAATGCCAATGCCATCCAGACGTATTTATTTCGGGTAACCTGATTCAATATAATAGGTTCTTCCGCTTCGCGCATGTTAAATACATGCAATAACTGGGCTATGGCAAGACTGAAAAAGGCAATATTATTTGTTACTTCAACTGACGCTTGCCATACATAATGTGCATAATAGTACCCTCCTGAGATACTGACCATTAAAATTAGCCCGTACAAGCCAATTTGCAACCAGTTTTTCTTTGTCAGGATAGGTTCATCAGGTCTTTTGGGCGGCTTTTTCATTACGCCGGGATCTCCCTCTCCAATACCAAGTGCGAGTGCAGGGAAAACATCTGACAATAAATTGAGAAACAATAACTGAAGGGGCAATAGTGGGAGCGTGAAAAGGGTGAAACTGATGAGACCAATAATCAATATCTCACTAAGATGGTAAGACAGCTGATAGATGATGAATTTTCTTATATTGCCAAAAATGATACGTCCATGCTTGATTGCATTGATAATTGATCCAAAGGCATCATCTTTTAACACCATATCTGCCACTTCTTGTGCTAATTGTGTTCCTCTTTTTCCCATGGCAATGCCAATATTGGCTTTTTTTAGCGCCGGGGCATCATTCACCCCATCACCTGTCATGGCTGTGATCTCTCCTTTTTGTTTAAAATGTTCTATTAGACTTAATTTTTGCGATGGGCTTACCCTGGAAAAAATAAGGGTGTTTATAAGTTTCTCGTTTTTATTATTTTCCAGTGCTTCCTGAAGCT
>CAYSRH010000259.1:0-3530 GCA_964433245.1 uncultured Bacteroidales bacterium
GAAGGCAACATCTTCCCGATGATACCGCCGGGAGCAAGTGTCTCAGAAATTCGTCTGGCATAAGATAAAATAAACATTGGATATACATATATAAAAGAATATATTATGGAAGAAAAAGAGTTCACAATTACAGTTTTTACGGAAAATTTTGTGGGGCTGCTGAATCGTATTACGATTATCTTTACACGCCGCCACATCAATATTGAAAGTCTTACTGTTTCTGCTTCAGAGATAAAGGGGATCCACCGCTTTACCATTGTTGTCAGTGTAACAGAAGAAGTAGTCAAAAAAGTAGTGAAGCAAATACAAAAGAATGTGGATGTTATTATTGCCAACTATTATGAATCAGAAGAGATCATCTACCAGGAAATCGCTTTGTATAAAGTGCCTACCAAAGCATTGGCGCAAGGCAGTAATGTAGAGCAGATCATACGTAATACCAATGCACGGATTTTAACGGTAGAACCGGAATATATAATCATCGAAAAAACCGGGCAAAAAGAGGAAACGAAAGAGTTGTTTAAGCAACTTGAACCTTTTGGAATATTACAGTTTGTTCGTTCAGGAAGGGTTGCCATTACAAAAGAAATAAAGGAATTATACAATCACCTGAAGGACATGGAGGAGCAATCTGCTTATTCTGTGATCAATCAAAATTAATTTATTTGTGATTAATCAATTTTGATTATTATATTTGCAATCTGTTTTTTATTCGCAAACTTAAATAAAACAATACAATGGCAAAATTAAATTTCGGAGGCTCCGAAGAAACGGTTGTCCTTAGAAAAGAATTTCCTTTGGAAAAAGCAAAAGACATTCTTAAAGAAGAAAAAATTGCAGTGATAGGATATGGCGTTCAGGGTCCTGCACAAGCTATGAATATGAAAGATAATGGTGTTGACGTAATCATTGGTCAGGCACCTGAGTTTAAAAGAGAGTGGGACAAAGCGGTAGCTGATGGTTTTGAGCCCGGGAAAGATCTTTTCCCTATTGAGGAAGCTGCTGCAAAGGCAAGCATTATCATGTACCTTGTGTCTGATGCTGCACAGATTGCTGTATGGCCTAAATTAAAGCCGCACTTGACTGCCGGAAAAGCATTGTACTTTTCTCATGGTTTTGGGATCACCTACAAAGAGCGCACAGGGATTATTCCTCCTGATGACATTGATGTGATTCTTGTAGCTCCGAAAGGATCAGGAACCTCATTAAGAAGTTTGTTCTTGTCAGGTAAAGGTTTGAACTCTTCTTATGCGATCTTTCAGGATGCTACCGGCAAAGCTTATAACCGTGCCATTGCTATAGGTATTGCAATTGGTTCAGGTTACTTGTTTGAAACAACTTTTAAGAAAGAAGTATATTCTGATTTAACAGGTGAGCGTGGAACTTTGATGGGTGCTATTCAGGGTATTTTTGCTGCCCAGTATGATGTGCTGCGTAAAAAAGGGCATACCCCTTCTGAGGCTTTCAACGAAACAGTAGAAGAATTAACAGAAAGTCTGATGCCTTTGGTTGCCCAAAACGGAATGGACTGGATGTATGCCAACTGTTCAACCACTGCACAACGTGGTGCTTTGGACTGGTGGAAAAAATTCAGGGATGCTACATTGCCTGTATTCAATGAACTATACGAGGAGGTTGCCAAAGGCAATGAAGCACAAAAATCTATTGACTCTAACAGCCAGCCCGATTACAGGGAAAAATTAGAAGTGGAATTGAAAGAGTTGCATGATAGCGAAATGTGGCAAGCCGGTCAGACCGTAAGAAGTTTACGTCCGGATAACAAATAATAAGATAAATAAGCAAACAGTTCTCACATGAGTCTGTTTACTTATGGAAAGATATAACTACTACGCGTACATTAAAAAATCCCCAATAATTTCAGTGAAGCCACTGACACAACAACGATCATGATGTAGCGAACGAATCCTGCTCCTTTTTTTACGGAAAGTCTGGAGGCGACAAAGGCGCCTGCCATGCTTCCAAGTGCCAGTATCAAACCCAGCTTGTAATCTACCTGTCCATGCCAAATAAAAACTCCCAGGGCAAAAGGGGTATAGCACAGGATGATAAAGGCTTTGATTGCATTGCTTTTGACCAAATCAAGTCCTGCGGAAAAAACAAGTCCAAGGGACAAGAGCAAGCCTACGCCGGCCTGAATAAAGCCTCCGTAGAAACCAATGAAAAGGAATACCACAAAATTGGCAATACTTCCCGGGCGGCGTTTGGGTATTCCCTGCAACCACATTTGCTTGTTGAAAATAAGTAAAACCAAAATACCGAGGTGTAGGATGGCAATGACCTTTTCCATGTAATGCTCAGGTATCGTAAGACTGAAGGAGGCGCCGGCAATGGATCCTATGATGGTAGGAATCATCAGGTGCCACGCTTCCTTCCACTCGAAACTTTTTTGCTGTTTAAAGCTGGCAACGCCCACTAAGCTTTGCAATAAAATAGCAATCCTGTTGGTGCCGTTGGCGACATGGGGCGGTAGTCCGAGAAAAATCAACAATGGCAGGGTGAGCAATGAGCCACTCCCTGCCATGATGTTGATAAATCCTGCGACAAAACCGATTGCAATAACGGCTGTGATAGTGAGCCAGTCCATGCTTTTAGGCAAACAAAGGATATGTTTCCATGGCTTTGTTTACTTCTTTGCGTACTTTTTCAATGTTCGCCTCATTGTTAATGTCCATGATGATCGCATCAATCCAGTCCACGATCGTAGGCATGAAATCCTCTTTAGTCCCTCGTGTTGTAATCGCAGCTGTTCCGACTCTGAAGCCTGAAGTCTGAAAAGGGGATCGACTGTCAAAAGGCACCATGTTTTTATTAATGGTAATGTCAGCCTGTACCAGTGTGTTTTCCGCTTGCTTCCCTGTGATATCAGGTGCTTTTGTACGTAAGTCTATCAGCATGGAATGATTGTCTGTGCCGCCTGAAATAATTTTATATCCTTTGTCTATAAAAGTCTGGGCCATGACATCGGCATTCTTTTTGACCTGTTTGACGTACGCCAGGTATTCATCACTCAATGCTTCCTGGAAAGCGACTGCTTTGGATGCAATAACATGTTCCAGCGGTCCTCCTTGTGTGCCCGGGAATACAGCAAGGTCAAGCAGTTGTGTGATGGTACGGGTTTCGCCTTTTGGTGTTTTCCTGCCCCACCAGTTTTCAAAATCTTCTCCCACGATGATAATACCGCCCCGTGGACCACGCAATGTTTTATGGGTGGTTGATGTAACAATATGACAATGGGGGAAGGGGTGGTTTAACAAGCCCTTTGCAATCAGTCCGGCCGGATGGGCAATGTCTGCCATGAGGACAGCACCAATTGAATCGGCAATTTTTCGCATGCGTGCGTAATCCCAATCCCTTGAGTATGCCGATGCGCCGGCAATGATCAATTTGGGTCGTTCACGTAATGCGATTTCTTCCATTTCATCGTAGTCCACCATTTCTGTTTCTTTATTCAAGCCATATGAAACAGCCTGGTACAAAATGCCTGAGGAGTTGACAGGCGAACCATGGGA
>CAYSRH010000260.1:0-3527 GCA_964433245.1 uncultured Bacteroidales bacterium
GCAAAAACAATCGTATTGAGCGTATTTATAATAATAAAAAAACATACGCTGACCACATAATAGAAGATAATTCAATAAATAAAGTAAAAGTAATTAAAAATAATATATGGGTAGGAACATGGAATCACGGGCTTTACATCATTACTCATGAAGGTCAGGTATATCATTATAAATCAGGAAATAAAGAAAACAATATATCCAATAATAAGATAACAGATATATTTGAGGACAAGCAGGGCAAAATATGGATTGGAACAACCGAAGGACTCAACAGGGTTACTGACAAAAAAAATATTGCACAACTTTCATTTGAGCGATATTACTCCGACCGTTACAATATTCATACCTTAAGTAATAACAACATCAATAATATCTTTCAGGACCGGACAGGCGTATTATGGTTTGCCACATCAAACGGATTAGACAAATATTATCCTGATAAAATAAAATTCAACTATTTTACAAAGGCAGAAGATGAATTAACCAATTCCGATGTTACTTCATTCTCGTATATAAGTTCGGAAAAAATACTCATCGGAACATGGGGTGGCGGAGTTAATATATTTAATCCCTTCACAAAAAAAATCTCCTCATTTCCTGATATTCCTTCAAAAGAAATAAGCAAAATAAAAAAAACCGAAACAGGAAATATTATTGTCTGCTCAAAAAATGAAGGAATATATATAATAGACCAAAACAATAATAAAACCTTAAATTACACAATTAACGATACAGACAACTGGGTGAATGATGTTCTGTACGATAAAAAGGGGACTCTTTGGATTGCTAAAAATAATGGACTTTACAAAGTAAAAAACGACAAATCCAAACGTGTGAATACTGATAATAAACGACTTAAATACATCACCTGCATTATTGAAGACTTTATAGGTAATATCTGGATTGCTGAGAAATATGGAGGATTGTTTGTTTATGACTCAAATGATGGAAAAATAAGGCAAATCATATCATCATCTCAACAACAAGGAGAAATATTTTATCTTCAGGAAGATTCTCATCATCATGTATGGGCTCTTTCTCTTCATGGAAAAATTTCCAAAATCAATATCAATACATTAAAGGTAAACTTTTATGATTACACCGGAAATACAATACAACAGGATAAAAATGGATCCATTTGGATTGGATCTACCTTTGGGTTAATACAATATGACCACGCCTCAGGAAACTTTATTTCTTCATTTACTGAAGATGATGGCTTGTCAAATAACAATGTAAAATCATTAGAAATTGATAGAAACGGGAACTTCTGGATAGGGACTGACTTTGGATTATCATGGTTCAACCCTTTGACAGAAGAATTTAAAACATTTGATGCATCTGACGGGATCACCGATTATTCTTTTTCAACAAGCAGGTCTTTTAAAACCCGGGACAATTTAATTTTATTTGCCACGAGCAATGGATTTATTTCTTTCTATCCCGACAGCATTCGATACAACAAGCAGGAACCTGCATTGGTGTTTAGCAATTTAACCATATTCAATCAAACAATCAACGTAAATCAGAAGTATAATGGTCGGATTATTTTACCTGTCGCATTAAATGAAATTTCCGAACTGGTTCTGACGCACAAGGAATATATCTTTTCTATAGAATTTGCTGCATTGGATTTCGTTGCTCCGGAAAAAAATCAATACATGTACAAATTAGAAGGGTTTGAGCAAGAGTGGACAACGACACATTCCAACAAGGTAAGCTACACAAACCTTTCTCCGGGTGAATATACCTTTATGGTCAGGGGAGCGAATAATGATGGCGTATGGAATAATGAGGTGAATTACTTAAAAATAAAAATACTACCTCCTTTTTACGCTACTTTATGGTTTAAGTTTATTATCGGAATTGCACTTATCCTGTTAGCAATTGCTTATTATATTAATAAAGTCAGAAGTGTTAATTTACTTAACGAGAAATTGAATAAGCAGGTAAAACAACGAACATTTGAACTCCACATTCAAAAAGAAGAATTGAAAACATTAAACGATTCAAAAGACAAGCTATTCTCTATCATTGGACACGATCTTAAAAATCCATTTAATACAATCAGCGTATTGGCTGTTGAATTGCAGGAAGATTTTCGTAAAATGGATGATGGAAAAAAGGAAGAAATGCTCGAATTAATAAAAGAATCTGCTATCAATGCCAATCAACTATTAGATAATCTGCTTCATTGGTCAGAAACAAATACAAACAAAATAAAATTTGAGAAGGAAATATTAGATGTAAACGAAGTAGTCCATGGTGTGGTGCAATATTTTAAACCCAATGCGAAAACAAAAGGAATTCAAATATTTGCAGAAAACAAATCTTTTGAATTATCTGCAGATAAAGACATCTTAAAAACAATCATACGGAACCTTGTTGGAAATGCAATAAAATACACAAACGAAAAAGGAGAAATCCATATCCAATATAACCAAAAAGACAGCCATGTGGAAATTGTTATTCAAGATAACGGAGTAGGAATTCCGGAGGAAGCCCTGCAACATCTTTTCGATGTAAGTAAACACTATGTAACTCCCGGAACAAAAGGGGAAACAGGAACAGGACTGGGACTGGTACTTTGTAAAGAATTTATGGAAATGCATAGTGGATCAATTCATATTGACTCAAAAGAAAACGAGGGAACTATCGTTTCGATTCTGTTTCCTATGTAGTCTTAGCAAGAAAAACAAGTAGTTTTCTTGCTAAGACTATGTAGAGATAAATATTATAAAGAAGAAAAAACCTGCAGGGCAAAATCCCCCAACCCGGGATCTCTGGCTCCCATCAATAAGACAATATCTCCTGATTGTGCATTTGTTGTTATATAACTTACTATCTCATCTTTTTCAGGAAGATAGACTGCCTGTTTATTGTTTTTTTTAATTGCCTCAGCTACAATATTTGATTGTATGTTCTTATTGACTGTCCCTCCGGCATAATACACATCAGAAAGCAGGAAAATATCATTTTTCCTAAGTATTTGTACTATCTGCGATACCAATTCCTCATGCATAAAACGTAAAGGTCCAAATCCATGGGGCTGAAACCATGCCAACACTCTTTCTCCGACAGACTGACAAGATCTGATAGCGGCCACCACTTCTGCAGGGTTATGTGCAAAATCATCAATAACTGTCACACCCCGCTTCTCTCCTATTCGTTGGGTTCTTCGATAAATTCCACGATAAGTTTGAAATGCATCAGCTACCTTCGTATCAGGGATATCCAACAATCGGCATACAGATAACACAGCCAAGGCATTTTCCATGTTATGTTTTCCCATAACAGGAATCGTAAAAGGTGTGCTACCAACCCTGAAAGAAAGAGAAAAACCTGATTGCTTAAAATCAATTCCCTGAGTTCCTGACGGAGACTCTATACTAAAATCGTTAGTCAGATCCAACGACAAACGCCGGCTGTACAAATTATCCTGATTAACGACAAAACAGTGTTTTGTATTTTCTCTAAAAACAGAGAACAATTGATGTAACTCGCTATACTCTTTATGGTCACGATCG
>CAYSRH010000261.1:0-3501 GCA_964433245.1 uncultured Bacteroidales bacterium
AGAGGAGGTAGGTTTTGTAAACGGATAATTTTACAATTCCGACTGATTTGTACCATTCCAAATGAAAATTGTCAGGGTAAGGAAAATTATTTTTTGCCCGGATGCTGTGAATACCGTAAAGGGCATTATCCGGTATCTCTGCGAAGCCTATATTGTCTTTTTCAGTGCGCATAAGAAATGATGATTATGATTAAAAAAGTCCGTCAATAGAAAGGTATCGTTCACCCGTGTCATAGTTGAAAGTAAGAATGGTTGAACCTTTTGGAATGTCCGCTAGTTTTTTTGCTACAGCAGCGAGACTCCCGCCGGTACTTATCCCACAAAATATACCCTCATGTTTGGCGGCCTTCCTTGTGTACCCGAAGGCTTCTTCCTTTTCTACAGGGATAGTTCCGTCAAGTATTTTTGTGTTAAGTACATCAGGAATAAATCCTGCTCCGATTCCCTGGATCATATGTTTTCCCGGTGATTTTCCTGCGATTACCTGTGAAGCTTCGGGTTCAACAGCAAAAACTTTAAGATTGGGCCATTTTTCTTTTAAAATCTCAGCAAGACCGGTGATATGCCCCCCTGTTCCCACACCTGTAATGAGATAGTCTATTCCATCCGGAAAATCGTTAATAATCTCTTTGGCAGTGGTTTTTCTATGAATTTCAGGATTGCTTTCGTTCTCAAACTGCAGGGGTATCCATGCATTGCTGAGTTCTTTCTGAAGCTCCCGGGCTTTTGCGATAGATCCTTTCATTCCATCTGCTCCCGGTGTTAAAACCAACTCTGCGCCAAAACTTTGCATGATTTTTCTGCGCTCAATGGACATGGTGTCCGGCATGACCAATATCAGTTTAAGTTTTTTGACGGCACATACCATGGCCAGTCCGATACCTGTATTCCCTGATGTAGGCTCAATCAGTGTCGTCCCGGAGTTAATTACCCCATTTTGTAATGCATCTTCAACCATGCTCATTGCAATACGGTCTTTGATACTTCCTCCGGGGTTGGCTCGCTCTAATTTTATCCATACATGGTATTCTTCTGGATAGAGATTATTGATCTTTACATGGGGCGTATTGCCAATGGTTTCTATTATGTTGTTTACTTTCATCTGTTTATATTTTGTGACCATGCTTGCAATAAGTCAGCCTTGATGTCATCAATATGTTCTATTCCTACGGAGAGCCTTAGCAAACCGGGTTCTATTCCTGAAGCAATTTGTTCTTTTTTTGTTAGTTGCTCGTGTGTTGTTGATGCCGGATGGATAATAAGAGATTTGGAATCCCCGACATTGGCAAGGTGGCTAATGAGTTTTACCTGATTGATGATATGGTCAGCTACTTTTTCATCTCCTTTTACCTTGAAAGAAAGGATGGCACCAAATCCACGTTTCAGGTATTTTTTTGCCAGGGAATGATAAGGACTGCTTTCAAGACCCGGATAGTTCACGTATTCAATCCAATCCTGCGATTCAAGCCATCGGGCGATGTTCAGTGAGTTCTCTGTGGCCCTGTCCATCCGAACAGAGAGCGTTTCCAGTCCTTGCAATAACAGAAAAGAATTGAAAGGACTCAGGGCATTGCCATAGTCACGCAATCCTTCGACCCTGGCACGAATGATAAAAGCGATGTTGCCAAATTGGCTTTCCGCTCCAAAAGTTTCCCAGAAACGAAGGCCATGGTATCCTTCGGAAGGTTCAGTGAACTGAGGAAAGTTCCCATTGCCCCAGTCAAAGTTGCCACCGTCCACAATAACCCCTCCGATGCTCGTGCCATGTCCGCCAATCCATTTGGTGGCAGATTCGACAACGATGTTGGCACCGTGTTCAAGCGGTCTGAAAAGATAGCCTCCGGCACCAAATGTGTTGTCCACGATAAGCGGAATCTTATGTTTTTTGGCTATGGCTGCAATTTTTTCAAAATCGGGGATGTTGAATTTGGGGTTGCCAATGGTCTCAAGATAAATGGCTTTTGTTTTCTTGTCTATGACTTGTGCGTAAGAGACCGGATCATCACCGGAAACAAATTTTACATGGATCCCGAGTCGTTTAAATTGCACTTTAAACTGATTGTATGTGCCTCCGTATAAATAGGAGGTAGAAACAAAATTGTCACCCGATTCCAATATGTTGGTGAGTGCCAGAAATTGAGCAGACTGTCCTGATGAAGTGGCAAGGGCAGCAACTCCTCCTTCTAATGCAGCCATTCGTTTTTCAAAGACATCAGTTGTGGGATTCATAATCCGGGTATAGATGTTACCGAATTCTTTCAGCCCAAAAAGTCTGGCTGCGTGTTCCGAATTATCAAATAAAAAGGAACTTGTTTGATAAATAGGCACAGCCCTGGAATGAGAAAATGGATCAATTTCATGTCCTGCATGCAGTTGTAATGTCTCAAATTTGTAATGCTTCATGGCAATTCATATATTATAAGGTTAACTAAATCCTACATATTTTATAGGTATTGCAAATATAAATATTAAATACCAATCAAAAAAATATATCCGAAAAAATTATAAACGCACTCTTATTCCCGGACCTAACATAAAGAAAGGAGTTGCTTCTTTGATGAGGTATCCTCCGCCAATAAACAAAGGAAAGGATAATTTGACATCTCTTGTTGTCGGATATACGCTCCCCAACAGAACAATTCCCAAATCCTGATTTGCATTTTCAGAAAAGTTGAAAGCATTTAGGGCGATAAAGCCGGCACCTATTTTATAAGGACGGTATTGTGCTATTTTATCCGGGTGATAGAAGCTGAATTGAGCGATCATGGCCATAGAAATTCCGCCGAGATTCCCGTAATTATACTCATCCTTTCTGATTCTATTACCTGCTTCATCCCTTATATAGCTACCATCATCATTTTTATCATATTCTTTGTATATTGTTATTAATCCGGCAGGGAAGGAGACTTCTACATCGAACTTATAGCGTTTTCCCTGGATAATTTCAATTTCATTGATCTGAATATCATCACGATATTTATTTTCTTTGTGTTTTGTTGTGATTTTTACACGAGACCATTCGGGCATTTCATATGTTTTGGTTCGCAGATAATCATTCAGACTTATGTTTGTTTGTCCGCAATCGTTTTTATTGTAGTACTGATATCTTGGTGAACGTTCTCCCGGGCAGATGGTAATATTATTGATGGTTTTCAGTTCAACGAGTTTATTATTTTTGTCTGTTACCTGAATTTCCATTTCAAGGTATTGCTTCCCATAGAGTTTTTCAGGTGTGTCAATACTAAAATCGTGAAAAGAGAAGGCAATGTCACGAATTGTCGAATAGTATATCTGCGGACCTCTTATGCCGGAAAGCCGCATTCTTCTCGGTCCATAATTTAAATAGACATAGTCAAAATTCCGAGGACGCCTGTACTCTCTGACATTAAACTGGTGATTTGTAAGCTTACCATGATTAAATATCGATAATTGTTTTTTTGAAATATCAATTGGTGCATGTAATTGATATTCAATAACGTTTTCGTTATGGGTCAGGCTGTC
>CAYSRH010000262.1:0-3477 GCA_964433245.1 uncultured Bacteroidales bacterium
GATGCGTGTCTGTTTCCTGTAATTGCAATTCATACACAGAATTCAAAGCGCCAAGATTTTTATTAATTTCTGTGATTTTCCCTGTGTATTCATTTGCTCCATTTGAGATGTTTTCAGAACCTCCTTCTATAGAACCCGCTAATTGTTGATAAGACGCCAATAAATTTGCTCCGGATTCAGATAATTTCTGTGCCGCATCATTCCCGTTTTGCACAATTAAATCAGCTGTGCTTTGGTAAGAAGATGATAATCCATCTATTGAATTCAGGAGATTTTCTTTCGATTGATTAAACCCTTCTGCCAAATTACCTGCTGATTCAGAAGCAACTTTTATCGTATCAACATACTCATTGGTTGCTACGGTTGCATTAGAGATATCAGACAGATTACTCGCTGTATCCGAAAGTCGAGATAATCCATTTCCTAAGTTTGCAAACACATCAGAATTAACATCAATAGTTTCCATCATGCTTTCCAGTTTTTTCAACCCTGCACCTAATCCTACTGCAGCAGTACCTTTCGCAACATCAGCTGTTGTGTCCGGTCCTTTTGCATAATCGGATTTATCTAAACCATGACCATCCCCATCATCACTATCAAGATCAATATGAGCTAACTCCGGAAACACCAAAGTCCAGTCCAAATCTTCATGCAAAGGTTCAAATGCCGAGAAGAAAAATATAGCCACCTCTACAGACATACCTATAGTTAACATAATACTCGCACCCGGCCAGTGTTGAATTTTAAACAAGGCACCTGCCAATACAGCCGATGCTCCCCATCCATACAAGTATTTCATGAAATTCTTATACCCGGGGGACTGAACAATCTCACCTAAACTCTTCATAATTTTTTTTATCTTTTTGTTATACTTAAAAATTAATTATTTATTGTTTCCCAAATACGTCCTTACGTTTCTAAACCCAATATATGATTTAGCTGTATCCTGATATTCATATGTTCTTGTTCCACATTGCAAAAAATAAGCAACATCCTTCCAGGAACCTCCCCTGATAACCTTCCTCTTAAGTGCAGGAGGATCATCAGGTTTTGCCATATACTGAAAGTTTTGATTCATATCATGAGAAATCACATAAGCAGATTCATCATAAGCAGTTTCTGTCCATTCAGCAACATTTCCTGCCATGTCATATAATCCAAATTCATTTGGTGCATATGTTCCTACAGATACTGTTATTAATGCTCCATCATCTGTGTAATTTCCCCGCATTGGTTTAAAATTAGCAAGAACACAGCCCTGAATATTACGGGCATAAGGACCTCCCCACGGATATTTTGCCAAATCAAGACCACCTCTTGCTGCATACTCCCATTCTGCCTCTAATGGCAATCTGTAATCATGAACAGGGGGATCACCCTTAGTTGATAAAAAATTATTCAACAAGGTTGTTCTCCAAACAGAAAAAGCCCTGGCCTGTACCCAGTTAACCCCAACTACAGGATAATTATCATAAGCAGGATGCCAAAAATAAGTTTTTGCATAAGGTTCATTGTAAGAATATGTAAAATCAGCGATCCAACAAAGTGTGTCAGGATAAACATTGACAATATCTCGCATAATAAAGTCAGCCCTTGACTCAATATTGATTGTTTCTCCTTCTAAGTTTGTTACAAAACCTTCATATTCTCCTGTTTTATGGTTATATCTATTGCTTTTCTTTCCAGCCTGCTCATAATCAACCCAAAAATATTCATACATGAGTTTTCTTGTATCTATTTGCTTTTTTCCATAGAAACGTTCCTCTTTCGAATAATAAAGAGGCTTTAATATTTCATTGATTTCTTCATCCCTGAAATCAATCTCTACATCATATCTCAAATTAGGCGGATCAATCGGATTTCCAAATTCGTCTTCAGAAATTGCAAAATCATCCAATTGTTCAGACAACATTCTTCTCATAATAGAATCAATAACATGATTTACAAACTGACGATATTCGCTGTTTGTAATCTCAGTTTCATCCATCCAGAAAGCATCAACAGAAATAGTTTTGTTAAAAGCATTCTGTGCAAACGTAAAATCCTCATCAACGGGTCCCATGGTAAAAACACCCTGGGGGATGAAAACCATGCCATATGGCTCAGGTTCAAAATATGATCCTTTACTCATGACACCGACTAATTCTCCTTGGCTGTAGTTTCCACAACTATAAAGTATAGTTAATGTAAACAAAATTGATGCTACCTTTTTCATAACAATCTATATTAAAAATTCAAAATTACTCAATATTAATCAATAAAATTAATAATAATATTTTATATAACATTCTTTTTTTCTTTTTTTATCATAAATATCTTATGCTTTTATAACCTTTTGGCACTTTTTCCTTTTCTATTTCAAACCCATACCGCAACATAAGTTCGTGAGAACCACCACCATAATGACGTATTTGCGTGGTTTCAAAATCATAAGCATACCCTACTTTTACGCCATCAAACAATTCAAATCCTATCATTCCTATCAAAGCACTACCCAACCGATAAGACACCCCGCCCCAAATTCTCTCTTTATATATGGCATTTAAACTCAGTACCGCTTGTGCTGTCCTCGCATCCGACCCAATAAGAAATGCCGGGGTTAATTTCACCGAAGAAATATTTTTTAAGGATAATTCATACCCCCCATGCAAGAAATAGTGCCTCACCAAGTGTGCCGAAACTGACTCTTTGGAATATCGGTATTCTCCCTGATTTATATGTGTTGAAGAAAGCCCTACATACATATCTTCATTTTTATATAAAATCCCAAATCCCAAATCAAATGCTGTTGCACTCTCCTTTGCATCTTTTGGTATTGCCGGATCACTTGCCGGATCAACAAACTGATTTACACCTTTTGAAGGAACGTACCATTCAGGATTCAATTCTTGATTCGTTGCTCCCAGACTTATCCCTATTCCAAAGATTCCATCCGGAAGATCAATCCGAAACGCATATCCACCCTTAATGGTCAAATTACTATAAAACCCCAATTGATCGTTATCAATTGTAAAACTCGCCCCGTGATTCTTTCCAAACAACTCAAACGGAAGATTTCCGTTAAAAAAAGACACCTGCGGTCCAAGTTCTCCCCACTGCTGACGCATTATAGCTGTCAGGCTTACCATTTCATCACTTCCGGCAGCCCCCGGATTTATCGTCATTTTTTCATAATAATAATGACTGAAATAAAGATCATGCTGCCCTTTTAAAGTGAACAGTACTGTATTAAAAATTATGATGATTGCAACTAAACCTCTCATCCAATATTCTTCAAACTAAATTTCAAAGAAAACAAATATAGTAAATTATAATACTATTCACCATACACATCATAAAATTTTATACTTTTTATTTAAAACAAAGTTACCATTATCTAATAGAAAATGACTTTTTTAATTTATTTTTTTATAAAACAGCCACCACCTTTTAGGTATTTCATCACGACAAGCTGTGTTATAATCCTCTTCTGAACAT
>CAYSRH010000263.1:0-3468 GCA_964433245.1 uncultured Bacteroidales bacterium
CTTTGTGAAGATGAAGACCCCCTTGAAGATGGAGCGGCTGATGATCCTCTGCTACTTCCTCGTGAAGGTGATGCAGTTGAACCACGACTGCTACTGCTGGTTCCTCTGTATGTACCTGAACTGCTTGGTGTAGATCCCGATTTGCTTCTCGTTACATTTGAACTCCTTGATGGGGTGCTGCTTCTTCCGGATGCAGCCGGTTTTGTGTAAGATCTGCTTCTTGTAGTACTTGCAGGAACTGTACTTGTTCCTCTCGTGTTTGTACTCCTTGTTGAAGCGGCACTTGATTTCGACCGGGTATCAGGAGTGCTGACCCTGGTTGTTCTTTGTGGAGTACTTTGCCTGGTATTGCTGCTTCTATAAGAACTTCCTGATTTTGATGTTTTTGTTTTTGTGCTTGTTGCTGTCGAAGTTCCCCTGGTATTCGTAGAGGAATAAGCTGAGGCAGCACTTCCTTTTGTTGTTGTAGAAGAACTGCTGGTTTTTCCGTAATATCCTGATGATGTTGTTCCACGAGCACTGCGAGACCTTACGTCTGTTGTGCGGCTTCTCGAATCATAGCGACCATAGCTGTAACTTGTTCTGGCAGCATAACGACTACCGGTATGGTATCCGTTATAATAACCCTGGTGATAGCCCCTGTAATAACTACCGTAGCCATAATATGGACTGTGATAATGGTGGTAATAAGGATGCCAGTGATAACTATACCGGTATGAATAAGGATAGTACCATGGATCATAATAATTATGATAATAACCAACATGCCAGTTATAGCTGTAATATGGACTTCCGTAATAATAACTTACTGAAAATCCAGGGGTGTAATAATAATTATAGGGGTCATAATAATAAGAACCATGAAATCTTCTAAATTGATTTGTATAAGAACCATGCGGATCACTATATGTATCACCGTAGTAGTTATTTGTTATATACGTGTTGCCTGATCCGTCCTGGGATGATTCGGATTGCATATGCTCTTCTGATTGTTCTGAATCAGTCTGCGTTTCTCGTAGCTGGTCCTTCGTTGAAGATGTGTTTTCATCAATTTCCCCACGTTCCAAGGCCATACGATACTTCATGTAATCTGTCATCCCATCCTCATTTTCTTTTTCCTCTGTGATCGTTTCAGAATTAGAAGATGAAGAAGATGTATCAGAAATTTCTTTTGATTGCTCTTTTTGCTTTTTGTTATCTCCGGGGAAAAAATACAAATCATCAAGAACGGATGCTCCGTTTACTGTAAAACCGAGAAATAACAAAATTAATGCCGTGGATATTGTTTTTAGCGTTTTCATAGTCTTTGTTTTTTAACTGTTTCTATCATTATGACCCCATAAAACACAAAAGGTTTAATCATGACAGAAAAATATATTTGTTTTTTGTGTCTCAATATTAATTTCAGACATAGTCTGTTTCATTTAAATATCCATTTCAAAGATTAACAAAATTTCGTATGTTTGCACTTATAAAATGTTTTTTTTTGCTCATTATTGTGAAAATAAGCATATTTTTTTCGGACAAGTGCAATGAAGAACTTGGACTTTTCTTGCAGACATTAAATAACAACAAGCGATTATGGCAAAATTTTTGACAAGCAGGGAAGAAAATTATTCTCAGTGGTATAATGAATTGGTGGTTAAGGCAGATCTGGCAGAGAATAGTGCTGTAAGAGGATGTATGGTGATCAAACCTTATGGTTATGCAATATGGGAAAAGATGAAAGAGGAACTGGACCGGATGTTCAAAGCCACAGGACATCAGAATGCTTATTTCCCCCTGTTCATTCCCAAATCTTTTTTTGCGAAAGAGGCATCACATGTTGAGGGTTTTGCCAAGGAGTGTGCCATTGTTACACACTATCGCTTAAAAAACACAGAAGACGGGAAGGGTATTGAAGTAGATGAAAATGCAAAGCTGGAAGAAGAATTGATTGTCAGACCCACATCAGAAACAATTATATGGAATACCTATAAAAACTGGATACAGTCATACAGAGATTTGCCAATCCTTTGTAACCAGTGGGCAAATGTTGTTCGATGGGAAATGCGTACAAGGCTTTTCCTGAGAACAGCAGAATTTTTATGGCAGGAGGGGCATACAGCACATGCAACAAAAGAAGAGGCATTGGAAGAAGCAGACAAAATGATTCATGTCTATGCTGATTTTGCTGAACGTTTTATGGCAATGCCTGTTATCATGGGACATAAAACAGAAAATGAAAGATTTGCCGGTGCTGTTGATACATATACCATTGAAGCATTGATGCAGGATGGAAAAGCTTTGCAATCCGGAACTTCCCATTTTCTGGCACAGAATTTTGCCAGGGCTTTTGATGTGAAGTTTACAAATAAAGACGGTGCTTTGGATTATGTATGGGCTTCTTCATGGGGCGTTTCTACACGGCTCATGGGAGCACTGATCATGGCGCATTCAGATGATAAGGGATTGGTGCTGCCTCCTAAGCTCGCTCCTATACAGGTTGTTATTGTGCCTATTTATAAAAAAGAAGAAGAACTTCAGGCTATTTCTGAAAAAGCTCATCAGATCAAACAAAAATTAGCGTCTCAGGGAATTTCCGTTACATATGATGCACGTGATACCCATAAGCCCGGCTGGAAATTTGCCCAGTATGAACTGCAGGGTGTGCCCATAAGACTTGCGTTGGGTCCAAGGGATATTGAAAACGAAACCATTGAACTCGCTCGCCGCGATACATTGACAAAAGAAATTGTACCAATGGAGGGTATTGAGAAAAGAATCCCGGAATTATTGGAGGATATTCAGAATACTATTTATAAAAAGGCATTGGACCTGAGAACCAATCATACTGTTTCCGTTGATTCCTGGGAGGAATTCCAAAAAGCCGTTGACAAAGGTGGATTTATCCTGGCTCATTGGGATGGTACAACTGAAACTGAATTGAAAATTAAAGAGATGACCAAAGCAACGATCCGTTGTATCCCTTTTGATGCAAAAGAGGAAAAAGGTCAATGTGTGTTGACGGGAAACCCTTCAACGATGCGTGTTTTGTTTGCCAAATCATACTAATTTCTAAGTGATATGTTGAGATGTATTCTTTTTTCCATGATATGGCTTTGCATTGCTTGTGGAGAGAAGAATTTGAAAACATTGGTAATCCCCGATGAAAATTGGTCATTGTGGTTGGATACACTTGCAGAATGGAGAAATGACCGGGTTTTTTTGCCAGGAAATGTTGATTGGGCTAATATTCCGGTGAACCTGCCTTCCGGAGGATGGAATACTTTGCACGATACAAATGCTGTCGTTGTTGACCTCCCGGCAACCGTTGAAGGAGCAGTTTGCGTGTCAGACACTATTGACTGCTGTGTCAGAAAAGAATACCGTGACAAAGAATCCGGGCTGTATTTTACACAGGTTTTTTATTCCGGTGTTTCATGGTGGGGAAAGTCTTTTCATATTCCAAAGGATCGGAAGAGCACA
>CAYSRH010000264.1:0-3463 GCA_964433245.1 uncultured Bacteroidales bacterium
GATGTTTAAAGTGCCAAATTTATCCAAATATCCGAATTTTTTCATTGTCTCCCCATGGGTATTGATAATTCGTTGTATTTGTTTCTCTGTAAGATGTTGCCGGTAATCTCCCACCACTCCTTTGCGAAAAAAGGATTCGACTTTTGGAGGTTTTTCGTTAAAACCGGTCTCTTCTTCCTGTTTTTTTAAAATATTGAAATCAGCATGCTGGATCGCACGTTTAATTTCCATATCTGAATATTCTGTTAAGCCGATAAAATGACTTGCTTTTTTAAAGGTGATAAATGGGTTGAAGAAAAGGTCTTCGTACCGAATGGGCATCAGGGGAAGTTTGGATTCTGTGATCCAGCTTCGGACATGACCGCTCCATGTGAGCAGTTTTTGCCTGAGCTGGTTCTGTATTTTATCGGTTTTGTTACAAAAGGCATACTGCTCATTTTCCATCACATCAATGGCTCTGTCATAAGGTACCTGCAGGTGGTTGGCAAAAGAGACGGCCACATCCATCGGATTCCGGATGAGATAGAGCACTGACTTTGTTGTATCATGCGGTATCAGTGGTTCTGATTTATTTGTGAGGATGTAGGCGTCATGGATTTTTTTATAGAGGATCTTGTCAGATTTATTTGAGAGGTAGCGATAAACGGCAGGACGCAAAGCATCTGTTTCATCATGCGAGAGGTCGGAGGAAGAAATGCCCGTTATTTCATCGAACATATCACGGCTGCTGGCAATGCCGGTGCTTAATATTTCACTTAGCTTTTTGGGTGTTTCATGTTTCGACAAAAGGTTGGTAAGGTACATGCGAAACCAGGTGTTCCCCGATTTGGGATAAGAGGCAAGCCATACGATATTTTTTTTTCCTCGTTTTTGCATCTTATCTTGTTTTGTATTGCAATGGTTTGATTTTTTTTAAGTCATTGACAACAAAGTCAGCAAGTTTTTCAAGGTCTTTGTTGTTTCTTGGACGGGTAATTCTTTTGACAATGATTGATTTTGCAAGTCTTGTGCATTGTTCAAAATGATTTTTTTGGGCTTCCTTCCCGGCAATGTATGGAGAACGGTATGTGTTATTTTTTAAGGCATTGAACTTGTCGATTCCTTCCAATGTGTCACACAGAAAGGTTTCCTTGTTATGTGTCCGTAGTATATAGATCACTTTAACGGGTATTGCTTTGTCAGGTGTCAGGGTCTTTGCAGGAACATGGTATTTCATGATTTCAGGGCGTATGCGTTTTTCTTCATGAATGGGGTTTTTCAGAAAGACAAGTACATCTTTCCATATTTTCATCCGGTGAAATCCGGGGAACACAGAATTTTCTTCTTTTGAAATCACAGAAATATCATCTGCAACAAAACGATAAGCTTTGTTTTGTAACAGCTTGTTTATGGTAGATTTTCCGGCACCTGAGATGCCGGAAAAAAGAATGGCTTTCCCGTTTTTTTCAACAGCACTGGCGTGCAGGGCAAGAGCGCCCCGCTGAATAAGCAGTGCCCCCATGGCTGATCCTGTCAGAAACAAAACAATGCTGTCTTCTGTGGTTTGGGGATGAGGCTCAACAATAATTCTGTTGCCCTTACTTATCCAATATTTGGCAATGTCAGGGATGTCTAATAAAAAATATTTTTCTCCCGCAAGAAAACAAACACCTTCTTTTAAGGGTTTGAATTTAATTTCGGGAATCTTTCCTCTTTCAATCAATACATCATAATCATTACCCGGAGGAAAGGGATCAGAATCCAGCACAAAATCAGAGCAAAAAGTTAATCCAAATACTTTATATCCTTGTTTTCCTATCATTTAATCGCTTAATATTAAAAACTATCAGCTTGTTATATATGCACATATTTTGTTGCATCAAAAAAAACCCATAGTAAAAATAGGAGAAACACAGGATATAAAAAAAAAAAAAGCTATTTTTAACATGTATTCATAAACAATAAATTATGGGGGTTGCAAATCAAATTTATATACATAACGGTAGTGTTTCGGGAGAAGAAGGAGAGAAGGTACTTCGCCACATAGAAGATATCACATTAAATCATGTTGTACATTCATCTTTGTGGAAGCGTGTGTATCTTGTTGTTGTTGAGTTGCTTTCCAATATGGAGCGTCATGCTGTGAAGAGACCAGATATAAAGGATCAGTTTATTCGCATTAGCAAGGAAAAAAACTCTTTTCTTGTGGAAGCAGGTAATATTGTTACTTCTTCTGATGCTGAGATTTTACGGAAAAAAATAGATATAATTTTGAATCATGCAGATTATGGGAATTTAAAACGATATTATCTTGATAAAATGGTGGCAGCTGACATCTCTGTGAAAGGAGGTGCCGGACTGGGGCTTATCACGATAGCCAAAGCGTGTAGGAATCAGTTTACATATCGGATGATTCCATTAACGAAAGATTTTTCGTTTTTCACGATACAAATAAAAATTAAAACAGATTATGTCTGATATTAGTATTGAAATACATATGCAGCAATGATTAAGAATATGTGCAAAATTGAAAATATAATCATAAATTGTAAACAAAAGAAAATACGATAAGATTATGATCTATAATGAACAAGCTTCAGAAAAAACACCGGCAATTTATTTTGACGGGGTGAAGGGGTTTCTTGAAATTGAAGGAAATTCAAGACCTGAAGATGCACATGCATTTTATCATCCCCTGATTCGTAAAATTGAAACGATGGCAGAAGGAAAGACAGAACTTATTGAATGTTTTACAGCCAACTTTAAAATGGGATATTTTAACAGTGCTTCAGCAAAATTTCTTTTTGATATGATCATGTCATTGAAGAAACTGAAAGGCAGGTGTAAAAACCTGATGATCAACTGGTACTATGAAGAAGGAGACATTGACATGAAGGAATCAGGAGAAGATTTTTCCGAAATGGTTGAGTTGCCTTTTCATTATATTATGGTTGATCCGCGGTAGTTTTTTTTTGTAAAATTTGTTTAAACCATTCCATTTGTTCATTCGGTGTCATAAAACTATTGTCTAATAAAATTGCATCTTCGGCTTTTTTCAAGGGGCTTTCTTTCCGGTGTTGGTCCAAGTGATCTCTTTCTGTAATATTTTTTTCAATTTCTTCAAGACTTTGTTCCATTCCTTTTTCTATTAGTTCTTTATGTCGTCTTTGTGCCCTGACATGTACATCTGCTGTCATGAATATTTTGATGTCTGCATCAGGAAATACTACGGTGCCAATGTCTCTGCCATCCAACACGATGCCTTTATTTTTTCCGGCATCTCTTTGTAATTCAACCAGTTTTTTCCGCACCTCTTTTATGGAAGCAACGAGGCTGACATTGTTTGCTACTGCTTTATCGCGGATATCTTTTTCGACACATGCCCCATTTAGGTGAGTTTCAGATATTTCTTTTTCCGGATTATAGGAGAATTGGATATCTATATGATCAAGTTCTTTTGCAAGGAGATTGTGGTTCACTTCTC
>CAYSRH010000265.1:0-3454 GCA_964433245.1 uncultured Bacteroidales bacterium
CTCTTTACTTATAGGTGGCCTAAGAGAAATAGTAAGGGAGAATATAGAAACGCATTTACCCCCCCCAGAAATATCACCTGACCCTTAATCATGTCAAATTTGAGTGGCTTCTCACCGGGAATGGCGTGCTTCGCGTCCGGAATGGATTGGTTTTTTTTAAGGAATGGGGTTTACATCACAAATTTTTCCTTTTCCCCTCTGCAAATTCCTATTTTTCTTGTAATATTGCTGTTTATTTTTAGATATAAATCGTATCAGTTCAATAAATAATGGTGAAAAATGGATTTCACGCAAAGTCGCCAAGTCACAAAGATATATAATACAGCTATTTAGCGCATTTGCGTGCAAATAAAATTCACCATGCTTTTTTGAGTGGATACTATAAAACTTTAATAAAACTATCTATGGACACTGCAACAGATAAGCGAATAGTCATGACTCTTGATGCGGGGGGAACAAATTTTGTTTTTTCAGCCATTCAAAGCAATCAGGAGGTTGTTGAACCTATCATCCTTCCGTCAAACGGACATAACCTTGACAAATGTCTTCGTACAATTATCAAAGGATTTGCAGATATAAAATCTCACCTTGAGACAAAACCTTCAGCCATCAGTTTTGCTTTTCCCGGGCCGACGGACTACCCAAATGGGATTGTAGGGGATTTGAACAATCTGCCATGTTTCCGAGGTGGTGTAGCGCTTGGCCCAATGCTTAGCGAATACTTCAAAATACCAGTATTTATGAATAACGACGGTGATTTATTTGCCTACGGCGAAGCAATTTCGGGACTTCTGCCAGATATCAACAATCAACTGGAACAGGCCGGAAGCGCCAAACGTTATGCCAATCTGTTTGGCATCACTCTGGGGACAGGTTTCGGCGGGGGAATAGTCCGGAACGGAGAGCTTTACATCGGAGATAATGCAGCAGCCGCGGAAATTTGGGTTATGAGGGCAAAAAAAACCGGTCAGGTCTTTGCTGAGGAAACAGTCAGCATCAGGGCAATCAAACGTGTATATGCAGAAACAGCAGGCCTGAAATATGAAGAAGCCCCTGAACCTAAGGATATTTATGATATAGCAACCGGACAGGCAAAAGGAAATAAAGACGCAGCCCTGGCAGCCTACAGCGCGCTTGGTGAAGCAGTTGGTGATGCCCTGGCAAATGCCATGACACTTCTTGACGGCATTGTGGTCATTGGCGGCGGGATTACAGGCGCTCATTCACTGTTCATGCCGGCTCTTATCAAAGAAATGAATGGAACAATTGAAACTGTTCCGGGAGAAACAATTGAAAGGTTGGAGTTTAAAGCTTATAATCTTGAAGAAAAAAATCAATTGGAGGCATTTGTAAAGGGTCAACAAAAAGAAATTGACATACCATTCACCAATAAAATAATGACTTATGATCCCTTAAAACGTATTGGAATAGGAATCTCCAGACTGGGTACATCCGGCGCTGTTTCTATCGGGGCTTACTCCTTCTCACTGAACGAACTTGATAAAACGGTCGATTCTTAGCATTTAATTTTTGAATACCAAATTCATCTTTCTCTAACACAAATCAATGCTTAATAGATTAAAGCATACACTCAAACATACATTTATTTATAGTTTGGGTTATCTTGGAACGAAGCTTATTGGCTTAATACGACTCCTCTTTTACAGAGAATATTTGTCGATCGGTGGAATTTTACGTTTTCAATATTGACAATCAGGAATGAACAGAATTCTTACAAAACAGGAGATCAATTATGTGTTTTTTCATCTTGAACAACACATCAAATTGCCGGATAAAATTAAAAAGTTTATAACATTCGCATATAATCTGGAAATAAAGGAATTTGATCAGCCAGGCATTGTATTTTATCTGTCCTCTGAAGGGCTCGATGAAAAAAAGATATACAACATAGATGATATTCCTGTCCTTTTCCCTATTGGAAGCATGAATCAATTTTACTCAATGAAAGGGGATACGGTATTTTTTCATCATGACATTATCAAATCTGCTTTTTACCTTCTTTCAGGTTACCAGGAATATAAATCAAAAAAACGCGACCATCTGGGAAGGTACCTGTATGATTATTCTTTACAAAAAGAATTGGATATTGCCCACAAACCACTGGTGAACTATTATTTTAATTATATTATCCATGGAATTGAGTCATTTTGCCAGAAGAATCATCTACAATTACAGAAAAAACAAGCATTTAACAACTTTGGTTTTACACTCAGCCATGATGTTGACAGAGTTGATTCCTATCATATTTTCGAAGTCTTACTAAAAGTAAAACAATTTATGGGGATGTCCCCTTCCCCTTATCCCCCAAAAATCAGGTTCAGGCTCATGTTGCAATCTCTGTTCGAGTATTGTAATATTTTCAGTAAAAAAAATCCTTTTTGGAATTTTGAATTCCTAAGGAATATAGAAAAAAGATTACATATTAAATCTGTATTTTATTTTCTGAACAGGGGGCAATTACATATAGATGCGCGATATTCACTGAAGGAAAAAAGAATCAGAAAGCTAATTGAATGGCTTGCCCAACAAGAAAGATGTGAAATCGGATTGCATGGTACATTTGCATCTGCGACAACTGATCAAAAACTACCTCAGGAAAAAAAGAAACTTGAAGATGTTTGCTCTTTACCGGTAAAAGGTTGCAGACAACATTTCCTGAATTATAAACTCCCGTTGACTTCGACATTACAACATCAGGCCGGTTTCATTTACAGCTCAACATTAGGTTTTCCTGATCATGAAGGATTCAGAAATTCCTATTGTCATCCTTTTAAACTATTTGATTTTGAAACGCAGGAGATTATTGATATCTGGGAAATCCCTCTTATTATGATGGAGGTGACTGTACTCGGCTACAGAAAATTAGATTTTGACCATATCACGACAGTAACAGAAACTTTGCTTCACGAAGTGCAAAAATTTAACGGAATATATACACTGCTGTGGCATAATTGCCAGTTCGACGAAAACTTATACCCCGGAATAAAAACATTTTATGAAAAGCTGTTAAAACTCATCGTATCCAAAAAACCAGAAAAATTAACCGGAATTGGAGTTACCGATAAATTGACATCATGATTACATGTAATTCTGTATGATATTAATAAATTCTTCCGCTCTTATTTTAAATGTATGCTCGTTAAGACATCTTTTCCGACCGGCTTCTGCGATCTTTTTTCGTCCATTGTCATGAAGGAGCAGCCAATTAATTTTATCCAGCGCTTCGGAAGCTGATTTATATGTTACTATTTCTTTGTCAGGAACAAACAACTCATCAAGTCCTGCCTTTGAATCTGTTAATAAACATGCACCAACGCCGGTGGTTTCATAAAGTCTTACATTTGCAGCCTGAGATGCTATATCACCATGAATATTCAGACCTATTTTCGAGGCCGCCAGTTCTTTATACATGTCAATACCATAGAGCTGACCT
>CAYSRH010000266.1:0-3452 GCA_964433245.1 uncultured Bacteroidales bacterium
ATTGATTTTTAATGTGTTACATAATTTTCACAAGTACATCATCTTCATCAACAGTAGCTCCGTCATGGACACAAAGTTCTGTGATTTTTCCGGATCTGTCAGCAGTTATTGCATTGTAGGTTTTCATTGATTCAATGTAACCGATACAGTTCCCTTCTTCTACGATATCTCCTTTTCTTACCGGTGTTTCAGAAGAATCTTTGGTGAAATAAAAAGTTCCTTCCAATGGTGCTGTTACAGGGTAAACTTCACCATCACCGGCAGAAGCATCAGCTTGTTGGCTTGTGGTGCTTTTTTTGTCTTTTTCTGCTTTTTGATCTTCTTTATAAGAGACTGTTACCTGGTACTTTTCTCCGTTAACAGTGATTTGCATTGTTGTTGGTTTGTTATTTTCAGAGGAAAGGGATGTGCGTAGTTTTTCTGCTTTTTTTGTGGTAATATCATTTTCAAAATTTTCTTTTGCTTCACCGGATTTGTATTTTCTGTATTGTTCAGGATGCATTGCCAGTTCAAATAGTTCCTCGTTATCCTGTCCGTATTCCCATCCGTTTTTATCCATTTCTTTCCGAAATTCATCTAATTTATCAGGAACAAGATCCTGTGGATTTCCATCATAAAATTCCTGACCTTGTTGTTTCGCCAATTCAATGATTTTCGGGTCTAATTTCCCCGGGAGCTGCCCACTTTTTCCGGATATCATATCCCATATATCACTGGCTATCATGCTCCAGCGTTTTTTTCCTTTTTCCATTTGAATGACATTCATCATGGCCAGGTTTTTCACATATTGACTGAAAGGAGTAACCAGAGGGGGATAACCTAATTTTGGCCAGATGCATTCAACTTCATTAAAGAGCTTAATAAGTAACTCATCTTCAGTTAATGGTGTTTTTTTCTTTTTTTCTTTCCATTTGTTGATTGAGGTAAGGTTATCTTTTAAGTCATCCATTAAAGATCCCATCATACCTCCGGGAAGTCCAGGCTTGATGAGAAGAGAGGTCATAAATCTGTTTTTCTCACTAATGTAGTAACCAAGAAAGTCATCAATAAAATCCTGGTTGAGTTTACGCACCTTCATGTAAGCATCCATATTGATTTCAGGCACATCATATCCTGCATCTTTCAACATTGCCTGAACAGTTAATATATCAGGATGAACGGTTCCCCAGGAAAGTGGTTCCATAGCACAATCTACATATTCAACTCCATTTTCAACAGCCTGAAGAATGTTTGCCACCGCAAATCCCGGAGTTGTATGTCCGTGATATGTAATGGGAATATCCGGAGCATTTTTTTTAATATTAGCAACAATTTTACCGACAAATTTTGGACGGGCAACACCGGCCATATCTTTCAGACAAATTTCATCGGCGCCTGCTTCAACAAATGATTTTGCAAGAGAGGAGAAATATTCAGGTGTATGTATCTTTGAGTAGGTAATGCTCATTGCCGCCTGGGCCGTCATGCCTGCTTCCTTAGCGAATTTTATTGAGTTAAGCATGTTGCGGGGATCATTCAAGCCACAGAATGACCGGGCAATGTCAACGCCTTGGGCCTTTTTTACCTGACACATAAGTTTGCGTACATCCGCAGGAACAGGATACATTCGAATACCATTCAGTGCACGTTCCAGCATATGGGTCTGAATGCCTGCATCCTGAAATGGTTTTGTCCATTCCCGAACAACTGTGTTTGGATTTTCACCAAATAACAGATTGATTTGTTCAAATCCCCCACCATTGGTTTCAACACGACTAAAACAACCCATATCAATGATGTGTGGTGCCACCTGTTTTAATTGGGCAATCGTTGGCACATATTTGCCTGATGATTGCCACATATCTCTATATACTAAAGAAAATTTGATTTTTCGTGCCATGGTTTATTTATCTTCATCTGATTAAAATTTGCGACTATGCCTTCGATTTGGTACACATTTTTAATCATTGCTGCGTGTGTGTCTCAATAATAATCTCAGACTACCTGATTTTTTCTATTTTCACAACTTTGCCTTTATTACCTGTAATTTTACTGACAGTGGTATTGATAACATCCAGAATAGGAGGGGGAATTCCAGTGTCTTTATTTGCCTGTTCGGAAGATGATTTTATCCGGTTGGTTAGCAGAATAATTATGTTACCTGATGATACGACAAGTGATAAAACAACAAAAACAATCACCATGCCAACACCGAAAACAGTTAATGCTTCATCAAAGAAGGAAGATTCCATAATAATTTCAGACAATATTTTCTATGAGAAAGCAAAATTAGATAAATTTAAATAATAAACATGGGAATTTATTTGAATAAGAATATCTCTCATGTTAAGATAAATCATCAATTGCTGATTACTAAGCAAGTTTACCCAAAGCTTCTTTTATCTGTTTGAATGCTTTTTCCAACAACTTCTCGTCTGCAGCATAGGATATACGTATAAAGCCGGGATAGCCGAAAGCTTCTCCCGGAACAGTTCCTACATGGGCATCTTCCAATAGGTAATAACAAAGGTCAGAATCAGTTTTGATCACCTTTCCTTTATAAGATTTGTTAAAAAAATATCTCACATCAGGAAAGACATAGAAAGCACCGTCAGGCTTAACACATTGCATTCCGGGGATGTCATTGATCCATTTCAATACCTTGTCCCGACGATGTTTAAAAGCTTTTACCATTTCATAGGATGGGGTTTTGTCTGCCGTTAAGGCTACCACTGAAGCCATCTGTGAGATGGAGCAGGCCCCTGTGGTAAACTGACCTTGCAGTTTGGTGGAGGCTTCAATCAGCCATTTGGGGCCACAGGCAAATCCAATACGCCAACCCGTCATAGCGTAGCCTTTCGATACACCATTGATGACGATCATTCTTTCTTTCATGCCCTCAA
The DNA here is from genome assembly GCA_964433245.1 of uncultured Bacteroidales bacterium. GTDB lineage: Bacteria > Bacteroidota > Bacteroidia > Bacteroidales > JBBRXJ01 > CAYSRH01. The sequence goes on from CAYSRH010000266.1 coordinate 2,883, forward strand.
ATTGCGCTAAGCTCACGTGTTGACCCGAGAAATTGATGTATTCGTAGATTTCGTCGGAAATAATGAAGACATCAGGATACTTGTTGAGTACTGCTGCTATGGAAGCCAGATCTTCCTTGTTGTAAACCGATCCGGTAGGATTGGAAGGTGAGCAGAGTAGGAGCGCTTTGGTTTTAGGGGTGATTGCTTTTTCAATTTGCTCGGCGGTAACTTTAAATTGGTTCTTAACCAAACCCTCGATTATTACGCTTTTACCTTCTGCTAATTTGATGAGCTCAGTGTAGCTTACCCAGTAAGGGGATGGAACGATTACCTCGTCGCCGGGGTTTATGATGGACATGATGGTATTAGCCAATGCATGTTTTGCGCCATTGGAGACAATGATTTCTGAGGGCTCATATTGTAAGTCATTGTCTTCTTTCATTTTTTGTATGATGGCCTTTTTTAAGGCAGGGTACCCGGGAACAGGGCTGTAACGCGTAAAATTGTCCCTGATGGCTTGAAAAGCTGCCTCCTTGATGTGGTCCGGGGTGGGAAAGTCAGGTTCTCCTACACTTAGGTTAATGATAT
>CAYSRH010000267.1:0-3450 GCA_964433245.1 uncultured Bacteroidales bacterium
GAGAAAATCTCCTGTCTAAAATAATCAATAATCTACATGCCATATTGATTAAAAAATTTAATCGTTGTATCGTTCCGGATAAAAAATCTTGGCCGGATATTGCAGGAGTTCTATCAATGGACAAAAGCCATATTGATCCGGTTTATATCGGACCAATTTCCCGTTTCTATAATAAGTCTGTAGATAAAAAAAAGGAAACCACAGAATTACTTGTTTTGTTGAGTGGACAGGAACCATTGAGAACCAGGTGGGAGCGGAAGATTGTACATCAATTGCAGAGAAAAAAACAAAAAGCAACCATTGTTGGTGGAAACTTTTCTGTTTCTCATCAAGTGCAGAAGGATGGGATAACCTATATACCTTATTCTTATACCAACGATCTCAAAGAACTAATAATTTCTGCAAAATACATTGTTTGCAGAGCAGGTTACTCTACTATCATGGAACTTTTGTCTTTAAAAAAAACAGCAATACTGGTGCCTACGCCGGGACAACCGGAACAACAATACCTTGCTTCTCATCTTTCTCAAAAAGGATGGTTTGTAAATGCAAATGAAAAAAATTGTTTGGAGATGCTGCCTTTATCAGACAATACAAAACTCCCCGGACATATTGATTTTAATAAGTTTGATGAACTTTACGAGATTTTATTCCAGACAGCTTTCAAAAAATAATATCTTTGTTTCCTGCTCAGTTAAACAGCTTATAGATTAATGATAGAGATAGATAAAATATCGAAAAAATACGGATTGCAGTATGCTTTGCGCAATATATCTTTTCAAATCAAAGAAGCCGTTGTGTTTGGTCTTCTTGGTCCTAATGGTGCCGGAAAAACAACATTGCTCAGGATACTCACACAAATTATCATGCAGGATTCCGGACAAATCAAAATAAGAGGGAAGCAATTATACAGAGAGGATGTGGAAAGATTTGGATATTTGCCTGAAGAAAGAGGCTTATATAAGAAAATGAAGGTAGGGGAACAGTTGATTTATCTTGCCAGGTTAAAAGGAGTATCTTCTTATGACGCAAGAACTCAGGTTAAGTTCTGGATGAAAAAATTTGATGCCGAAAAATGGTGGAACAAAAGAGTTGAAGAACTTTCAAAAGGCATGCAGCAAAAGGTGCAATTTATTGCATCAATGGTTTTTAATCCTGAAATTATTATTCTTGATGAACCCTTCAGTGGGTTTGACCCGATAAATAGTCAATTGATTAAAGATGAAATCGCTTCTTTGAAAAAGCAAGGAAAAACAATTATACTTTCAACTCATGATATGTATTCTGTTGAAGAAATGTGTGATGATATAGCACTGATCCATGACGCAGAACTTTTACATGCCGGAAATATTTCAGAATTAAAGGAAATGCATAAGCAGAACATATTTGAGATAGTTGTTGAAAATGGGATAGATTTACAGTTGTTGCGAAAAAAAAATGTGCAGATCATAGAAAATAAGAAAATTTATAATGGAGAAAGAAAACTCGTTTTTAAGATGAACGATGAAAATCAGAAGAAGGAAATACTTAAGGAAATAATGGGGAGGTATAACATTTCTCAGTTTAGAAGTTTATATCCCGGTATGCAGGAGATTTTTATTTCACTGGTAAAAAATGAAAAGAATGCGTAAACTAAAGCTTATCATATTCAGGGAGTATCTTTCCCGGGTACGAAAAAGATCTTTTTTGTTCATGACTCTTTTTGGTCCCCTGCTTTTTACTTCTTTGGTAATTCTTCCTGCGTGGATATCTCACCAACAGGACATGGAAGTTAAAAAAATTGGGGTAATTGACAGTTCAAAATTATTCATTGGCTCTTTGCCCGAAACCCGCTATATCAAGTTTGAGTATTTGTATAATGTTGATGTGGAAACCGTTCGAGATAACTGGAAAAATTATGATTATTATGCCTTGTTATATATTGGGCATATTGTTTCTTATTCGCCTGATGCAATCCAACTCATGTCATACCGGCAACCGGCTCTTCCGGTTTTAATGCACATATCAAATACCATTGAGAAACAACTTGAACAAATGAAATTGGCAACTTATGGGATTGATGATATTGATGCAATTCTCAGAGCAGTTAAGACGGATGTGACTGTCCGGTCAATTAAATGGTCAAAGCAGGGAGAAGATATGGTTGACGTATATGGTGTCGCTACAGTTTTGGCTTATGCCGGAGGTTTGTTGATTTACTTTTTTGTTTTTATGTTTGGAACACAGGTCTTGCGAGGAGTTAGTGAAGAAAAGAATAATCGTATTGTTGAGATAATTTTTTCTTCAGTGAAGCCACTTCAATTAATGGCAGGAAAAATAAGCGGAATAGGGATGGTGGGATTAACACAGTTTTTGATATGGATTGTATTGACTTTGTTTCTTGTTTTTTTTGGAAAATCTTTCTTGGGTCCGGATGTTATGCAAGTCAGTCAGGGAGACCCGGTTGATCTGTTTTCTGCTTCCAGTACTTTTGCCCGGGAACAGCCACCCATTTCCGATAGAACCATTCTCTATTCAGAAGTGCTACATAATCTTGCCGCCATAAATCTCTCTGTTATTGTTTTTTCGTTTATTATGTTTTTTATTGCAGGGTATCTTCTTTATGCCAGCTTGTTTGCCGCCATTGGCGCCTTGTCTGACACGGAAACAGATGCCCAACAATTCATACTCCCTGTAACGATTCCTTTGGTAATTGCTGTGATTATGCTGTTTGGAGTTATACAAGATCCGGACAGCATAACAGCATCATGGCTTTCGTTTATTCCTTATACTGCTCCTGTGATAATGATGGCACGTATCCCTTTTGGAGTTCCTTATTGGGAACTGGGGTTGTCCATTGGTTTATTGGTACTGTTTATTTGGTTCCATATTTTACTTTCTGCCAAAATATATAAAACAGGAATATTAATTTATGGGAAAAAGATAACACCAAAGGAAATATTTAGATGGATTCGTTATAAATAAGAAGTTCAGGATTTCCAATAAATCTAAAATTGTTTCTTGCTTATTGTAAACAGGAATTAATATAGAAAAAGAAGTAGCGACCCCGGATATGTTGGATATATTTAAGATTAAAAATAACAATGATTTTGAAAAAGCGGCAATAAAAACCTTCCAATTTCAATATCATTACAATCCCGTGTACAGAAAATATGTGGAAATGCTGGGGATTTCACATCTTTCAGTAAAAAAAACAGAACAGATTCCTTTTTTGCCTATTGTGTTTTTTAAAACGGATAAAGTATATGCGGGAGATGTAGCATCTCAGCATGTGTTTTCCAGCAGTGGCACTACGGGAAGCATTAGATCAAAACATTATATCAAAGATATTCGCTTGTACGAGGAAATATTTCTTCGTGTTTTTTCTTCTTTTTATGGATCGCCCCGTGATTATGTGATCATAGGTCTTTTGCCCGGCTATTTGGAAAGACAGGAATCTTCACTTGTTTA
>CAYSRH010000268.1:0-3447 GCA_964433245.1 uncultured Bacteroidales bacterium
AACAAGTTGTTGTATCTCCTACAGCAATGAATGTTTTTTATATCGGATTGAATAATCCGGTTGAAATTTCGGTTCCGGGCATTGCCGGTAATTTAATTAATGCAACCATGACAAATGGAACGATCAGAAGGAGAGGAAACGAATTTATAGCCAATCCGGGAAGAGGAAAGGAATCCATTATAACTGTTTATGCAGAAGTTGATGGTGAACGTCAAAACATGGGGAACAAAAAATTTCGTGTACAAAGTGTTCCTCATCCTGTGGCTCAGATTGGTGGCGTGACAGGAGGTGATATCAGGGCATCAGTATTAAAAGCACAGCGGGTTGTGACTGCAGAGTTGTCTGACTTTTTGTTTGATATTGATTTTAGGGTAGTGAGTTTTAATTTATATACAACGGAGAGAGGTTTTGTAAGAGAAGCAAGATCTTCTAGTCATGTTATAACAGATCAACAACGGGATATTTTAAATTCAGTAAGCATAGGTCAGCGTGTTGTGATTGATGAAGTTCGGGTAAGAATGCCTGGTGATGAAGTTGTCTCTGTGCCGTCAATATCGTTAAAGGTTCAATAAATTTAAAAATAAGAAGTCATGAAAAAAGTAGCAAATTTATTTATCGTTTCGCTTTGTCTGATGTTATTTTATACAAATACAATAGTGCAAGCACAACAAGCTGTTGATGAAAAAAAAGAGGTATATAACAGAGAACATATAAAAGATAAAATGCCTGTTCCATACCCGGCAATCAGGGAAGCTGATGTTTTGTGGGAAAAAACCATATGGAGAATGATTGACTTGCGTCATCGGCAAAATCTCCCATTGTACTATCCGGCTTCTCCGGTTGGAAACAGAATGAGTTTAATAGACCTGCTTTTGTATGGGATAAATAATGAAGGATTGAATGCTTATAGTCCTGATGACCCCAATGCAACAACAGAATTTGATGTGTTGATGACAAGGGAACAGGTTGATATTGCTATGGATGCATTGCCGGATACTGTTGAATATACTGATGAGAATGGTATGATTCAGACAGAAGTGATGGAGGGTGTTCCCAATACCCAGGAAGTAAAACAATTTCTGATCAAGGAAAAATGGTATTTTGATAAACAACACTCAGTTATGCGGGTTCGAATAGTAGGCTTATGTCCTATTCGGTTGTACACACGAGAAGATAATCCTGATATCTTAAAAAGTCAGGTGATGTGGATATATTATCCTGAAGCTCGACCGCTAATGGTTAATTATGAAATATTTAATTCTCATAATGATGCACAACGCTTATCCTTTGATGACTTTTTTACCCAAAGGCGATTTAATGGATTCGTATTTGCAGAATCCAATGTTCATAACAATCGTTATATAAATGAATACAAGCAGGGATTAGAGATAATGCATGAAGCAGAAAGGATAGATAATTATATCTTTAATGTTGAACATGATATGTGGGAATATTAGCGTTGGTTTGTAATTGATTCTATATAGTCTTTAATTTTTTGTTCATCTTCTTTTTTACATATTAACAAGGCATCACGGGTGTCAATAACGATAAAGTTATTTAAGCCTGAAATGATGCCTGTTTTATTTTCAGGAAGATTGATAACACAAGTGGATGAGTTAAACAGGAATGCTTTCTTTCCTACTATGGCATTGTTTTCTTTGTCTTTAGTTAATTGATCATAGACGGATCCCCATGTTCCGAGGTCAGACCATCCAATATCCGATGATTTATAAACAAAAACATTTTTGGCTTTTTCCATGATGCCATAATCAATCGAAATATTTGCACAATTCTCATAAATTTCATGAATAGTTTCCTTTTCTGTAGATCCGCTAATTAATTTTCTTTTCTCTTCAAACAGATAAAAAACATCGGGTAAATATTCTTTAAAAGCATCTAATATAGAATTGAGTGACCAAAGAAAAATACCTGAATTCCAAAAAAAGTCACCACTTTCATAAAACATTTGAGCAATATCGCTATTGGGTTTCTCTGTGAATGTTTTTACCTTTTTTATGTCAGGATAATTTTCTGCCCCTAATTTTTCATTCACCTGAATATATCCGTATCCTGTTTCAGGTCTTGTTGGTTTTATTCCTAAGGTTAACAGAACATTTTTTTCTTCGATAAAGTTAAGGCTATTTTCTATAATATTGGAAAAAATAGTTTCTTTGAGTATAAGATGATCAGCCGGTGTGACAATTATTTTGGCATTGGGGTTACTCTCTCTGATCTTAAAACAAGCATAGGCTATACAGGGAGCTGTGTTTCTTCTGCAAGGTTCTGTCAGAATCTGTTCTTCTGTAACTCCGGGTAATTGCTCTAATACAATTTTTTCATATAATTCATTGGTTACAATATAAAAATTTTGATCAGGTACAATTTTTTTAAATCGGTTGAAAGTCTGTTGGATTAATGTTTCTCCTACACCGAGTATATCAAGAAATTGTTTTGGTTTTTCTTCTTTGCTAAGAGGCCAGAACCGGCTTCCGATGCCTCCGGCCATAATGATACAATAATTATCTTTCATATGTTTATAATTTATTTTCAATTGTCATATGGAACTCTCGATGAATTTAATCATGCTCGTTTGTGTAGTTTAGCATGCTAAAATTCATGTTCGTTTCATTTTTATTTATTATTTATGTAATATTACTGTATTCTTTTTTCTGTTACTTATTGCCTGTTAATCACATGCCAATAAAAAACAATAATACAAATAATCTATTGATTAAATATACAAATAAAATATGAAAAAAATTTAGATTGCTCTGATAAAATAAAGCACTATTCTTTTTATATTTGCCACGAAGAAATAATACTATCCTTTTAATGAAGATTTTTTACTACATAGGACTTTATTTGACACTTATGTACAGGACTTTCACAAGACCTCAGAAGGGTCGTATATTTTTTCAAAATGTTGTAAAGGAAATTGAGATACTGGGGATTAATTCAATACCCATTGTGGTCATAATCTCTGTTTTTATGGGGGCTGTGATCACCATACAGACAGCCCTAAACCTTGAAAATCCGCTGATTCCACGTTATTATATCGGACTTGCTACACGAGACAGTATGATTCTGGAATTTTGCAGTACAATGGTAGCTCTTATTCTATCCGGCAAGGTTGGCTCTAATATTGCCTCTGAAATAGGTTCTATGAGAATTTCTGAACAAATTGATGCCTTGGATGTGATGGGAGTAAATTCAGCTAATTATTTGATTCTGCCCAAGATTATTGCTTCTTTAATTTTTAATCCTGTTTTATTTGTTATCGCTGTTTTTGTAGGAATAAGCGGAGGTTGGCTTGTAGCTGTTTCTACGACTATAGTTGAACCGGCAGACTTTATTTATGGTATTCTTTATTGGTTTGAACCGTTTTATGTTACTTATTCATTGGTAAAAACTTTGGTTTTTGCTTTTATTATTGCTTCGGTTTCCTCA
>CAYSRH010000269.1:0-3430 GCA_964433245.1 uncultured Bacteroidales bacterium
TCATGGCGAGCTCCATATGACCATTGAAAATAAATTATAAACATATGAAATAGATAAAGTAGCATAGCCGCGTAGCGGTGACCTGTTGAAGTTTTTATCGGACACTTGTGAATTTCATTTTTGTGTCGTTTTGGAATTAAATTTTCCCTACCTAAAGGCGAAAATATTAATTGCAAATAAATTTGAGTATAAGTGTTTGCCATTGGGTTAATATTTTCATCGAATATACAAAGAAAATACAATTTAACAAAACAACAGGTCGCTCCTATGGAGCTATTTTATAGGGTTGATGTAATAATACTACTACAAACAGGACATCCGCTATGCGGATTATATGTAAAATTTTATCATAGCAGAAAAGTATTTACCCTATTTATCAGATAATCCTCAAAGACACACATAGGACACCCAAAACATCACAAAAAAATAACCTAAACGATTCATTATGTGACGCATAGAATTTTTGACCCGAAAAAAGTGCGGAACTCAGGAAAAAAATGCAAAGTAAATAATATAGAAAAAGGAAGTTTTAAGAAATATTGAAAACTGCCAATGGTAGCTGCCAATTGTCCTATCGGAAAGATTTTGATATTTTACCGGCAATAGATTTTCCCCATTCTTTGATATTACGGAAGTTTAATGTGTAACGGCGTGTTCCTTTTGGTCCCAAAAGATATGCCAATGGTTCAAAGCGTTCCACATTTTTGCAGATAATATGAAATGCTGCCAGTATCGGGACAATGACCAGCATTCCCGGCAATCCCCATACGATAGCGGCAGCGATCAGTCCCAAAATAATAAACAAGGGACTCACATTCACATTATGTCCGACAATATTGGGTGTTAATATATTGTTCTCAATAAATTGAATGATAAAATAAAGAATAATCACTTTTATCGGATCTATGGGCACCGCCCCGGCAATCAAAGTAAAAAGCAAAGGGATAAGTCCCCCGAGGAGCGTTCCAAAATAAGGAATAAAATTACATATGGCAGAGAGAATACCGAACGTTACCGGATACTCTACTCCTATAAGATAAAGTCCCAGAGAATTGATCACCATAAGAATCATCACAACAATTGTGATCCCAAACATATACCGGGGCATCAATGTAGCTATTTCTCTAAGCACCCTGAGCAAAATCATTTTCTTTTCCCGGGGAATGATCTTCAGAAGAAAATTTGCAAACTTTGTTCTGTAATAAAGAAAAAGAAATATATACACCGGCATCAACCCCAGTTTTATAATGGCTGTAGTTGTTGAAGAAAGGAATGTATTAAAAACCTCATTCCCCAATCGAAAGAATGCCACAATCCCTTCACGTAAAAAACTCTTGAGATCACTTTCTGTATAGGGAGTAATTGATGTCAGCATAGAAGATATATAGTTCATGTTTTCAATCGCCTGTTTTTTTAAGGCAGGAATATCCCGCATAATAACCTGTATCTGCTCAACTACAAACCAGCCAATGCCAACAAGAACTAAAAGAAAAAAGACAATTGTAATAAAGATGGCAAATACCCTTGGCACTCTTTTTTTTTCTAAGAAATTCACCACAGGATAAAGCAAATACCCCAATAAGGTAGCAATAACAATAGGATACAAAAATCCACGTGCCACAACCAATAGATATACTGTCAACAGTACAGCAATAAGCACCAGCACATAGTTGATCAACCCTGCCCGTAAAAGATGGCTATTCTTCATCTTCGTATCGCTTTTTAATTAAAACGACAAAAATAAACATTTGTAATGAATCCATATTAAAAACGAGAAATAAAACCGATATGGACTTTTCCACTTCTTAGCAAAACAGGATTGTCAAATTGTTTGGCGAGGGCATAATTAATTTTTATTATCCCGTTCCCTGTATGGATATCAGCCCCCAATCCAAATCCCACAGGGGCATCAGAAAGAAACCCCTCTGCAGCTTTTTTTTCATAATATCCCATATCAGCAAAAACATAAAAAGCAGAAAACGGATCAAACAAAAACCGGTATTCTGCTGTCAATACAGTGAACCAGTTTGCTTTCAGGCTTCGTTCATCAACACCACGCAATGTATTCAATCCACCCCATAAAAACATCTCATTGTCATAGTAGTGGCTACCCCTCTCTTGTCTTTCCACATAATTTGTCTTTGTCAGATTTTTCAGATGAAAAGTTGTTTTTGCTGTAAGTGGAATATATCCCCGGATATTAGAATGAAACTGGTATTGGGGGGCAACAAGACCTGACTGATATTTTTTTTCTCCGTAAGCAGCTCCCACCTCTACGGCTATTCCCCGGTAAGGATTAAAAACATTGTCCAGTTGATTGTAGTGTCCGCTGATTCCGATAAGCGAAAGAGAAAACGGATTGTAGCTGGCTATCTCTATGCTGTCAAATTTTCCAATGACACTTGATGCGCTCTTTTGATAAAAGATTCGCATATAGTTATTCCCTGTCGAATATATCCGTCCACCAAGCACCATATCAGTATTCAGGTAAAGCGTATCAATCTTATCAAGCTCCAGGGAAGCATCAACACCAAAGCGGGAGCCAAAAATATAAGGCCTTACAACTCTCAGGTCAAGATATTGCGAAGCCTGTTCATGTTTCACCCATGAAACACGTAATTCCTCTCCCATTTGGAAAATGTTTTGCAAGTGCATATTTACCTCGCCGGTAAACAAAAATCCTTCATTCTCCGTCTGGGAAACACCAAGGATACCATCCAATGTATTGGCTCTTTGTTTCTGTAAGAACAAATAAATATCTGATGTGTAATCTTCTTTAAAATAAGCTTGTGGAGGAGCAACGCTCCGGACAAATTCAAGTTGATCTAAGTAACGTGAGGCTCTTTCAATCTTTTTCTGCGAAAAAGCCGTTCCGGAATAAATTCCGAGATAATTTTTAAGAAAGGGATAACGCAACAAAGTGTCCCCCCGCACAACAATGGAATCAAAAAGGATGAGCGGATTGGGATCTATCTTAAGATTGGCATGGATTTCATATGCTTCAATGGTCATATTGGTAAAATACACCTCACAAAAAGGATGTCCTTGATTTTCATAATAAGAAAGGAGCTTATCAATTTCCTCCTGTATCGAATAGGGATCAAATTGTTCATCCTTCAAATTGAGGATGCGTTTTATTTCTTTGAATTTAGAAGCAGGCAGCGAATCTATTGTAAGGCTTCCCCAGCGGTAAGGGTCACCAAGATCATAATACACAATTACAGAATCATCGCTTGTCCGGAGAGAATCGATATTTGCTTCGGCATATCCTTGTGCAATAAACTCCGTTTTTTTTCTGTTCAGCATATTTTGAACACCAATACTGTCTAAATTATTATAAGTGTAGGAAGTATTGTGTTCAGCAGATGATATAAAAACAACAAGAGACAAGGCTTCAGTTGTGTCCGTGCTCTCGTTGGAAAACATCAAG
>CAYSRH010000270.1:0-3430 GCA_964433245.1 uncultured Bacteroidales bacterium
TTTATCTACATATAAACAAAGACAAGCTTTCATTAAATTCGTGGTAGAACCTTTTCTTTTAATGTTTTTCTGGATATAAAGATACTCATTTCATATAACAAAAGAATAGGCAGACATACCAATATCTGACTGAATATGTCCGGCGGTGTGATGATTGCTGATAAGATCAGAATGCCAACCAATGCATGTTTTCTGTATTTTTTTAATCCTTCTGGCGTTGCTATGCCTGCTTTTGTAAGAAAAAAGATAACCACCGGCAATTCAAAAATAATACCCGAAGCCAGCGTAACAGTGATAACAGTACTTATATAGGACATCAAGTTAATGTGGTTATCCACATCAGGACTGACCGAATAGGAACCCAAAAAATGTACAGATAAAGGGGTGATTATATAATAACCAAATAAAATTCCTGTTATAAATAGCAGGCTGGTAAAAAATACGGCACCACGGGTATAGTTTTTTTCTTTTTCATGTAGTGCCGGACGGATAAATTTCCAGAATTCCCAGAAAATAAAGGGAAATCCCAGGACGATACCGGCAAAAAGAGAAACCATAATGTGTGCGGAAAACTGTCCGGCCATTTTTATGCTGATCAGTTTTAAAGGGGTGGCATTAATACACAAAGCCTGGATATTAACAATGTTCCCGAAATTGCAAAGCAGCAAATTGGTAATGAATTCGGGATTTTTTGGTGCAAGCAGTATGATATCAAAAATGATGTGATTAAAAATAAATGCAGCAATTGCCAGGATAAGGATGAGAGATATAGAACGGATCAAATGCCACCGTAATTCTTCTAAATGTTCTAAAAATGACATTTCGCCGGGATTTTTTTCTTCTTTCTTACTGCTCATTTTTTATTGTGGTGTTTCTGTTTTATATGCTTTTTATTTTTTAGACAAAAAAAATTACAGGAATTGTGAAAAACAAATTTAAAAATGGTAAATTTAATTTTCTAAAAAAACAGGTCAGGTGTTTTTCTTTATGTTTCTTACATAAGTCTTCTGTAAATACTGTTTTTATAGGTTTTTTCTTCTATGTCAAAATCTTTTATAATTCATGATGTGATAAATAAAAAATGTAAAAATAAATTATTTTGTTGCCTTATTTGGATGATAGAGTAAAAAAGATTTCGTACATTTAATAAAAATGTGTTTCATAAAACCATGACAACGGGAGCAGATATATCATTAAAAGAATATCTTAAAAAAGATTTCGGATTTGATCATTTTAGGGGAAATCAGGAGGTTATTATTCGAAATGTATTGAATGGAAACGATACCTTTGTCCTGATGCCTACAGGTGGAGGAAAATCACTGTGTTATCAGTTACCTTCCTTATTGTTGGACGGAACAGCCATTGTTATTTCTCCGTTGATTGCCCTGATGAAAAATCAGGTGGATGCAATGCGGGGGTTTAGTACCAATGATTTTATAGCACATCATTTGAATTCATCATTGTCAAAAACTGCGGTCAATGCAGTAAAGAAAAATGTACTTGAGGGAAAGACAAGACTGCTTTATGTGGCGCCTGAATCCTTGATAAAAGAAGAAAACGTTACATTTTTGAAACAGGCAAATATATCTTTTTTTGCGATTGATGAAGCACATTGTATTTCTGAATGGGGACATGATTTTCGACCGGTGTATCGAAAAATAAGACCAATTATTGATGAAATAGGGCGGGTTCCGATCATAGCACTTACGGCTACAGCAACACCCAAAGTACAGCACGATATACAAAAAAACCTTGGGGTATTGGATGCGGATGTTTTCAAATCATCATTTAACCGGTCAAACCTTTATTATGAGGTAAGACCGAAAATAAATGTCCAGAAGGAAATTATAAAATATGTAAAAAATAATCAGGGAAAATCAGGGATTATCTATTGCCTGAGTCGTAAAAAGGTAGAAGAGATAGCTGAGGTTTTGCAAATTAATGGTATTCGCGCCTTGCCTTATCATGCCGGTCTTGAAGCCAATATGAGAAGTACTACGCAAGACAAATTTCTAATGGAGGAAATTGATGTGATCGTAGCAACGATCGCTTTTGGTATGGGTATTGATAAGCCGGATGTCCGCTTTGTTATTCATTATGATATTCCCAAAAGTCTTGAAGGATACTATCAGGAGACCGGAAGAGCCGGCAGAGACGGGGGAGAAGGAAATTGTGTTACATTTTATAGCTATAAAGATATACAAAAGTTGGAGAAGTTTATGCAGGGAAAACCGGTGGCAGAACAGGAAATAGGACGACAACTGTTAATGGAAACAGTTTCTTATGCAGAATCTTCTGTTTGCCGACGTAAATTTTTACTCCATTATTTTGGAGAAGATTACCATCAACATAATTGTGAAACATGCGATAATTGCCTGCACCCGAAAAAAAAGTTCCAGGGGAAGGAATTTCTTGTTGATCTCTTTGAGACAATAGTTGCAGTAAATGATAAGTTTAAAGCAGAGCATATTATTGATGTGCTGGTTGGTAAAGGTACTCCTGCTGTACGCTCATATAAGCATGACCGCCTGGATATTTTTGGTGTTGGGAAAGACAAAGAGCCCAGATTTTGGGCTGCTGTCATCCGTCAGGCATTGGTGATGAAGTTTCTTAGTAAGGATATCGAAAATTATGGATTGTTAAGCTTGTCGGAAGAAGGAAAGAAGTTTCTGAATACACCCCGGGATATTATGCTTTCCGAAGACCATCATTACGAGGAAAGTGATGATGATAATACACATCAGGGAATGCAACATGGGGCTGTTGATGAAGAGTTGTTGGCTATCTTAAAGGATATGAGAAAAAAAATGGCAAAAAAACTTGGTTTACCTCCATTTGTAATATTTCAGGATCCTTCATTGGAAGATATGACGGTTCAATATCCTGTTTCAATAGAAGAACTTACTCATGTCTCAGGTGTAGGAACAGGGAAAGCAAATCGATACGGAAAAGAATTTTGTGATGTGATTGCCAGATACGTTGAGGAAAAAGAAATTATTCGCCCGCTTGATATGGTTGTCAAATCAGTAGTTAAAAAATCCACCAATAAAGTTTATTTTATTCAGAATATTGACCGCAAATTGCCTTTGAATGATATTGCTGAAGCAAAGGGAATCTCAATGGATGAGTTATTAAAAGAAATTGAAGCCATTGTGACGGCAGGGACAAAACTCAATCTTGATTATTACATTAATGATGTGATGGATGAAGAAAAAATCCAGGATATTTATGATTACTTTAAGGAAGATGCTGAATCGGACAGCATTGAAGATGCACTGGAAGAATTTTCCGGAGAAGATTATTCAGAGAAAGAAATACGCCTTGTCAGACTTAAATTCCTCTCTGAGGTGGGAAACTAGTTATTTTTCAGTAGTTATCTGTTTAAAATTTACGACCATACTTTCGATTGGGTACACATTTTAATCATAGT
>CAYSRH010000271.1:0-3422 GCA_964433245.1 uncultured Bacteroidales bacterium
GGTTTCCTTTACCCCCTGATATTAGAACCGTCATTATTGCAATCTTTTTTGCAAAATTTCTATTCATAAAGCCTCAAATAATATTATTTCATTATATCCCATGTTTTCACAAAAAAAAGCACATAAAAAAAAAGCTATATTTCTTGATCGCGATGGAGTTCTCATTAAAGAACGGGGGGATTACACTTATCTGATGAAAGATGTGCATATTAATAAGGGTGTAATTCCTTTTCTGCAAGAAATGCAAAAACGGGAATATCTTTTGATCATTATTTCCAACCAGGGAGGAATTCCACAAGGTTTTTTCTCCATGGACGATGTTGAACATATCCATGAATATATTACCACGCTGTTTTCTGAAAGTGGTGTCTCTCTGACAGACATATACTATTGTCCCCATCATCAAAAGCATGGCAACTGTTTATGCCGAAAACCCGACAGTTTGATGATTGAAAAAGCAATTAGCTATCATAATATAGATGCAGCTTCATCTTACATGATTGGTGATACACAAAGAGACATTGATGCAGCAATAAAAGCAGGCGTTCAGCCAATAAAGATAGAAGCCAACGAAAATCTAAAAACCATACTAAAAAAAATCACCTAATGTCATTTCGTCCAGGACAAAGTAAGCCACAAATATGTTATAACGGCGATTTTTTGATTGAACAATCTTTCATTCATGATGCTTATTTTCATCATATGAAAGAGCAGGCATATATTGTTGAACATGTACGGGGTTATGCATCTAACCTGTTCTGGTTTCATGAGCATTTTGAGCAATTGACTTTTAAGCTGACATTATTAGGATATCACCATCCCAAAGATTTTAGCATAGACAAGATCCGAAAAGAAATCAATCAACTTATTCATAAAGGAAAATATTTCAAAGGAATTATTGTTGCTTTGATTATGCTTCCTTCCAAAGAAAAAACAGATTATCTTATACAGATAACACCTTGTGAACAAAAAGAATTTTCTCTTAACGAGAAGGGGCTTCGCATTAATATTTACACAAAAAATTACAAGCGAACACACAAATTTAGTCCTTTCTATGAATCAGACCTGTATCTTAGACAGCTTGCCCGGCTTTTCTGTATTGAAAATAAACTTGACAATTGTCTTCTTATTAATCCTAATAAAAATATTATTGAATCATTATCCGGAAATTTCTTTATGCTGTTTGGAGATCAAATTGTCACGCCTCCCCTGACTGACGGGGCAATGCATACGCCAATCCGTTCAGCCATCATCGAAATAATTCAGGAAAACAATATGCCTTTTGAAGAAAAAAGCATAACAATTAAGGACATGGAAGAATCCACAGAACTATTCTTGTGTGACACATTTTTAGGAATTCAATGGGTTGTTGCTCTTAATCTGAAACGATACTTCAACAAAAAAACAAAGAAAATAACAGAAAAACTCCGGGAACATGCCCTGTCACAAAAACCGATTACTTACAAACCTGAGTAATTTATTGCAGCTATATAACCAATTGTCAGTTCAGGGTTGGGTTTTCAGGCGTATTGGCCCACATCTTGAACTGATCTCCCATGTTGTACATCACTGTTTTCCAACTTTCCGATCCGAAATAAGACATGATTTTTCCGGAAGATAAAGGATTGGAAACAACCCAGAAATTATCCTCTAATTCATTGTCAAGCTGTCCGGCATCCCATCCCGAATATCCTATAAAAAAACGAAGTTTAGATTCTTTGTAACCCTCGATCTTTACAATTTCTTTGATCATTTCATAATCACCACCCCAAAACAAACCGGGAATAACCTCAACACTATCGGCAATATTTTTACCATATGTATGCAGAAAATGAAGTGAATTCGTATTCACAGGTCCACCGAGCGAAACGGAAACTTTATCCGCAGGAAAATCTGTCAAAAACTTATTGTTTTTTATAATAACAGGTTTATTTAAGACCAAACCGACTGTTCCCTGTAAAGAATCATGTTCTGTAATAAGTACGACACTACGCTTAAAGTACAAGTCATCCCCAAAAGGATCTGAAATCAAAATCTTCCCTTTTTTAGGTTTTATCTTGTTTGACTTAAACTCAAAATATGTCAATACCTTATCCTTCATAAATTTATTAGATTTTAATTCCAAACATAAAATTACAAACTTCATGCCAAAAAAAGCAAAACTCTTTAAATATAATACACATTACATTGTCTATACCCTATACTACATTTAACACATTCATTATAATTACCATAAATTTATCTAAAATAATTGTTGTCCGGTAAAATGTCAGGATTGTTCTGAATCTTTAGATGATTCTCACGTCCTCACCGGGACGCCGCATAGCTTAGAGGGGGGTGGTATTAAACTTTGTTTACTTGTAATGTTTGGATAACTGCTCCTGAAATATTTCTTTATTTACCTCATTAATATTATCAACAATTTTTGTTATGGCTTTTTCCCTCATCTCTTTATCATATTCCGTAACATATCCTTCATCACTAAAAACAATCTTCTCTATATTATAGCCATCTGTATCGAGAGACATGGCAACTGCTGCATTAAAATTATCAAAAATGATAACAGAAGGAAGTTGCTGTTGTGCATATTTCACAACAGATCTCAAAACAACACTACGAATATAATTAATCTGTAGTTGACCCAAATAATTTGCACCAAGTAATAATTTTACAAGATCAATTCTTGCGGCTGATCGCCTGTCATAATAACGCATTCTCTCATATTCCCTTTGTGAGGTATTTAAAAATAAATTTATCTGTTCCTCGGGCAGGTACGCCAAATTTCCGAGTTCATCATTTTCTTTTTTTCTTTTGTATTCTTTTTTTGCCTCTCTCTGAGTTACCGGCGTATAATAATCCCATCGGCGGGTTCTCTTATATGATTTTGTTCTGGGTTTTGGCTTCCATCGTGTTTCAGGACGCTTCATAAGGGGAGAGCGTAAATCCAAATGACCACTTTCAATAGAATATAGTAAGGTATTAACAAAATGTACCCATCCCCCACCAATATAACCATGAATTCCACTCCACAAAGTGTTGTGTTTTGTTTCCATCTGTAAAACAGAATCACTTGGAATACTATCCTGCAAAGTAGTATCTATACCATATTCAACACCTTTTTCTTTCAGTCTCCCTACAAAATCTTCACTAAAAGTTGTCTGGTAGTATGTGAAATTACGAAAGCGTGTCTCCCTATTGGCTTGTGTCCTTTGGAGTGTCTCTACATCATAAACATAAACAGAGTCATTTTCCATCGTTAACTCTATTTGCAAATCCATCCCCCAACTCATATTTCTGATTAATGGCTGGGCAAACTCAACATTTGATTGTGCATAAATAATTTGCGAAAAAAACAAAGCAGAGATGACATATATTACGATCCTCATATGAATTAAAACTTTTTTATAATAATAATACTTTAC
>CAYSRH010000272.1:0-3411 GCA_964433245.1 uncultured Bacteroidales bacterium
TCAGTTTTTCCATCGCGGGGTCATCCCCATACCCGGTTACACTATCGGTACGAATAAACCATGCATTTTCAGCATCGGTGATATAGAGTTTTCCGTCATCTCCCTGGATAGAGGGATGACATAAAGCCATATCATCAGTTACCGGAGCAAATGAACAAAACAGAGGCAAAGAAATTTTTCGTCTTTCTTTTGTCTGAAGATTTTCTCCTATAAGCACTTCCCCTTCAGGTTCTCTCACGATATGCTGAAGCATTTCACTCTTTCCTCCTCCACTGGCACCTTCGTGCATAAAGGTGGTGATGTTATCATAGGGACTGGAAACCTGAACGGTAGAACAGTGTGCGGTGATCCAGTTTTCTTTTTCTCCTTTTGCCAGCAACACACCATACAAACCTTTTTTTGCACTTGGTCCCGGATAAAGGTTATAGGAATAAAGTTCGTGTATCTTTTCAGTTCTGTTGTGCACCACAATTTGTTTTCCGTCAAAATGTGTATGGCGGAAAGGTGGTGCAACATAAATGACCGACTCTACTTTAAAACCTTCTTCCATGGTTTTTGTAGAGATGGTTTTTTGTAGCATTGACAATCCCATACAAAAAAATGCGGCATTGGCGGGTGCAATGGCAATACCTCCAGAACCCATATTATCTCGTCCTGCAAAATAAAAGAAAAGAGACAGGTCCTGTTTTTTCATCCATTCAAAAGTCTCTTTCTGCACATCAGCAAAAGGATAACCAAAACGATCCTGAAAACGTATTTTCCCTGTTGGCAGATCATCTCCGATGACCATTGTATTTGGATCACGCCTTCGCATATAAGTATCGGTGTAATTCGCCGATATTCCATTTTTTACCTTATGGACAATAGCTTCCACATATTCGCCTTTGCCGGGAATATCATATTTTACATCAAAACTTATGTTGTTTTTTCCTCCGGTTGTTGCTTCTGCAATTTCTTCCGTGGTATCAAAAACAGTCAACGATTTACACTCTTTTAACAGATCCCGCATGTTTTCGGGAATCTCAATCTTCTTATCCTCAATTAATTTAAAGAAATCTGTCATCTTGGTTTTCTTTGTTGTTTACAATTTTAAAATCGTGCAAATATAGAAGATTTTTGCTACCCTTGGTGAGATTATACAGGTGATTTATCTTATTTCTTTATTAAAAAGGGTTAAAAGTCGGTCACCCTTTCGGGTTGAGGCAAAATAAGCTAAAAAAAAGGCTGCCTGTTGTTTTTCAGGCAGCCTTTTTTAAATCCTTAAAGTACTTTTAAATACTAAATTTCTGTGCACTCGAGATCTCCCCATTCAAGAGACTCACAACCCAAAGACTTGTTTACAGTTGATTCCGTTTTTATTCCATATGCGTCCACACACTCGCAATCAACGGTCCTTACACAAGAAGCAAAAGCCAAAATGCCTGCTGCTGCCAAAACATAAGCTAATTTTTTCATAATAAATAAAGTTTTAGTTTAAAATAATATAATTTAGATACCGGCAAATATATATATTTTTTTTTATTTTTACTTTAACAAATACTGATATGCTTAATGTCTGCATTATTTCGTAGATTGAGAGATTGCTTTATTCCTATGTGATATAATTTATTGCTATAAACTTTTAGATATGCGTATATGTCTCTAAGAGAGTTTCGATTAGGGGCAGTCTTTTAAAAAACCACAGACACTTTTTGGCGTAATTTTAGTCTTTGACACATCTCACTGAGAAACCATTTAAATTGTGTACGGTGCCTCTATTTATGTTGGTGCCATTATAATACAATGAGCGTTTATAGCTTCCGTTGCTAGACCAAAAATTTGCATATTGTTTGTAACTAGTGCTATAATCACCTGCAGGTGTTCTTGACCCGGCAGCAATTACAGAAAACCCACTTGTTTCAAGATCGCCACTTTGCATCAAGCTTCCATCTTGCCAAGAACTGTGTTCGGTTGCTAGTTTGGCCCCTTCATTGGTTCCTCGATATCCAGTTGTGTTTGCATCAGCACTGGATAATCCTAATGATAATTCAAGTGTTTTCCAATCATCATCGCTTGGAACGTGCCAACCAGAAGGACACAATTTCCCTGAACTAGCTGCATAGTAATTATACAAAGCTCCAAACTCGTACAATCTTTGTTCAGCACTGAAATAACTTGACCAACAATATGATTCATTATACCTTTCGTCCCAAGTATATTTATTACTTACATAAGTAACTTTAGATGAATCATTGTATGTTGTGGTTTTTAGGTTTTCAGAAGTCCAAATTTGAGAGCCAATTTTCACTGTATTATAAAAGTTGCTATCAAGATCCATTAAAGGTTCCAGTATGTGATCTGAATGCGTAGTAAATGACCATACATTACTCTGAATCGCATCTTCACCATCTGTGGCTTCTATTTTCCAGAAATATTTGGTGTTTGAGGATAAACCAGTTGCAAAATATTTCAGATCTTTTAAATTAGACGCAACAAGTGTTGATGCATTGTAAGTGTCAAGATATACATTGAATGTAATTTCTTCACCATCAGGATCCTCTTCACATTGCCATTTGAGCATAGGGTTTGCTGATTGGTTGTTTGAATTTATTCTTGGTAATGGGTTAGTTGGGGGAGGAGGTAAATTGTTCTTTCCTTCTTCATGAATACACCTGACAGAATAACCTTGAGTACCATTTGAAGATGCATTAAAAATACTTGTATTGTTTTTAGTCAATCCATAATTGTAACCCCATGTACCCCCTGATAATTTAGTGCTTGTCCAAAATGAGGTATTTCCTCCTTGTGAACTCCAAATTCCATTACCATCAATAGATCCAGAAGGATATGCATTGAAGCCAAAATCATCTGTTCCAGCTTTAGTGTCATCCCATTCAGTTGTAGCTTTAAGCTTGTAAGAGTCATTATCCGCTATCGATATTAAAGCATCCCATTCAGTATTAGTAGGCAATCTCCATCCTAATGGACATATTTTTTGAGTTAAAACAGCAGGGAAATTATATAATGCTCCGTTTTTAATAAAATTGGTTGCTTTATCATTATTATGCCAACAGTATGCGGCTGTGTCTGCATCGTCAAAATTGCTTGTCACATTTAAGATAGAGGTACCATCATTGTATTTAGTTGTTTTCAGATTCGCTGCCATCCACACTTCATTTCCGATGACAACAACAGGATATGTATTGCCATCTACATCTGTAACTGTTTTACGGGTAATTTTGGGTTTATAAAATACAATACTATCAACTTCTCCAACTTCTAAAATACTTAGCGTTTCATTTTTTCCTTTAATATGCAATTCATATCCATTATTTGACACAACTATAATACTATCAATTCGATCTGCTTCTATCCGTTGAATTGAGAAGTTCGATCTAAAAATATATACAGTATCACTTTGTCCAAATAAGA
>CAYSRH010000273.1:0-3382 GCA_964433245.1 uncultured Bacteroidales bacterium
TTCAACTTTTTCTTGATAAAAAGTTGAGCAAAAATCAAGGCTTGAAAGTCTATTGCTATTCTTTACATTACACTACGCTAAATTTTGGAATCTCGTCGTTCCTTACGTCTCTCCTCAGTCAGTCCAAAATTATTACGCTTCGTTCCATTTAAGAATTACGCAATATACTTTTATGCCGATCCCCCTACGCACAGAGTTGGAGTTGTGGCTTCGAGGGCCTCAGCCACCGTGCTTCGAGAGCGTCAGGATTCAAATATGCTGCTCAGAAAGAAGATAAATATTCTTTTGTGGCTCTGACAACCACTTTGTGCAATAAGAAGAGTGCAATGATATTGGGTATTGCCATCAGCGATACCGAAGCATCAACAAAATGCCAGACCAGGTCAATTCCCCATACAGCACCAAGAAAAACAAATACAACATACAACATCCGGTAAGTGGTAACAAAACGATTTCCGAGCAAAAACTCTGTTGCTTTAACACCGTAATAAGACCATGCGATCATTGTAGAAAAGGCAAAGAGCACAAGGGCAATCGTTACAATATGTCCGCTTACCATTGGCAGACCTGCTTCTGCAAACCCTTGTTCAAATCCCAATACCGTCATGCCAACCCCCATGATATCTGCCTGCCAGGCACCTGAAAGCAGAATCACCAATGCCGTTAATGTGCATATGATAAGCGTATCAATAAAGGGTCCCAACATCGCCACCATGCCTTCCCTCGCAGGATATTTACTTTTCGCTGCGGCAAAAGCGATCGGTGCGGAGCCCTGCCCTGCCTCATTACTAAATATTCCACGGGACACCCCATAGCGTAAGGCAAAGTAAAACGAGGAACCAACAAAACCACCCGTAGCAGCCGTTCCGGTAAACGCATCGTGTACTATACTATATAATACAAAAGGCACCTGGTCAATAAAAACAAGCACAACAAACAACGAAGATGTCAGATATATAGCTGCCATAAGCGGAACCAAACGGGATGTTACGTGTGCAATTCTTTGTAAACCACCCACAATCACAATAAAAACCAATATAGCAAGAATAATTCCTGACACATAGTGCGGCATATTATAATTGGTGTACAAGATATCGGCAATGGAATTCGACTGTGCCATGTTGCCTGTTCCGAGGGCACTCATCATAGTTGCCAGGGCAAAAAGAGATGCCAGCACAAGCGAACCTTTCCCGATGTATCGCTTTAATCCATCACGAATATAATACATCGGTCCTCCGGAAACTGTTCCATCCTGATGAACTTTTCTGTATTGTAGAGAAAGTGTTACCTCAGCATATTTTGTTGCCATGCCAAGAAAGCCGGTCACCCACATCCAGAATATAGCCCCCGGACCACCAATATAAATAGCCAGGGCCACGCCAACAATATTTCCGGTGCCTACGGTACCGCTTAACACCGTGCTCAAAGCCTTAAAATGATTGATCTCCCCATCCTCGGAACCATCATCATATTTGCCCCGTAATATATTAAAAGTATGTCCCAAAAAACGGATATTCAAAAAACGCAGGCGGACCATAAAAAATATTCCTGCAGGCAATAACAGGCATATCAGGAGATATCCCCCAACATATTCGTTATACGCCTGCAAAACTGAACTCAATATATCCAACATAAGATGTTTTTTTTATTTTGTCTGTTTCACTTTCTCTTTTCCAGCAAAACCACATT
Organism: uncultured Bacteroidales bacterium; assembly: GCA_964433245.1. GTDB lineage: Bacteria > Bacteroidota > Bacteroidia > Bacteroidales > JBBRXJ01 > CAYSRH01. The sequence continues at coordinate 1,690 of CAYSRH010000273.1, forward strand.
TTCAACATGGTGGGTATGTGGAAACATATCCACCGGCTGCACTTTCTCCACTTTATAAAGAGCATCCAACATCTGTAAGTCCCTGGCCTGTGTGGCCGGATTACAGCTTACATAAACAATGCGGGACGGTGCAATTCTCTGTATCATCCGAACAACGTCCTCATGCATTCCTACACGTGGCGGGTCTGTGATCAGCACATCAGGATGGCCATGCTGCGCAATGAACTGATCACATAGCACCTCCTTCATATCACCGGAAAAGAACACTGCATTATTGATCTCATTCAGCTGTGCATTCTTCCGGGCATCATCTACTGCTTCTTCCACATACTCAATGCCTGTCACTTTTCTCACATAGCGACTAAGAAACAAGGCAATTGTTCCGGTTCCCGTGTACAAATCATATACACACTCTTTGCCGGACAAGCGTGCAAAATCACGAACCACCTGATAAAGCCTGAGTGCCTGCTCACTGTTTGTCTGATAAAAAGATTTTGCCCCTATCTGAAAAGAAAGGTCGTCCATCTTCTCAACAATATACGCACGACCATGAAACACCTGCACAGGAATGTCATGGTAGCTGTCATTCATCTTGGGATTAATTCCGTATAGCAATGCCGTAAGAGCAGGGAATTCTTCGTATATCGCCTGCATCAATTCAGGAATCAGAGGAGACTCCTCATAAAAGAAAACAATCACCATCCATTCCCCTGTACCGGAAGATCTGATGACAAGATTTCGCATGATCCCTTCGTGTAAACGTACATCATGAAAAGAAAGCCCCAAGGCAATCGCCTTTTCTTTCACAAAATTTCGTATTCTATTGGATGGCTCCTCCTGCAAATAACAGGTGTCAATATCCAGTACCTTGTCAAAATGACCCGATATATGGAAGCCGAGGCCCCGTCGGTCTTCAATTTCATTTCCTTCATCAATCTCTTTCCTTGTCAACCACTTCCGGGGAGAAAAGGTGAACTCCAGTTTATTGCGGTAATGCAGTTTTTTTTCTGCACCAATAATCGGATCTATTTCAGGCAATTCCAGCTTCCCTATTCGTGTGAGTTGGTCTTTGACCTGCTTCTGTTTAAAAAAAAGTTGTTCCTTATAAGGGAGATGTTGCCATTTACATCCGCCACACACACCAAAGTGAGAGCATACAGGGAGAACACGCTTATCAGATTTTACATGATATCGGGAGACAACTCCTTCCATCCATTTCTTCCTGCTGCGCATCACCGTTACATCAACGATATCTCCGGGAACAGTGTAAGGAACAAAAAGCACTTTATCGTTCACATGTGCGATGGATTTTCCTTCTGCCCCAATGTCTTCTATTTTTACCGATTCGAAAAGGAGATTTTTTCTTTTTTTTCTGCCCATAATGCTTCTTTGTGTGCGTGTGCGAAAATAATAAATATTATGGAAAATCCGCATGTTAACATACACGAAGGTTTCAGCTCAAAGAGTGCAAGCAAAGAATAACACAAAAGCATTTCCGGTTTATCATATAATTCTCTAATTTTGCAAAAAAAAAATGGTTCTACCACGAACATTTATCTCTTGCGAAGCAAAATTTAATGAAAGCTTATCTTTAGTTTATATGTAGATAAAATATGGTTTAAGGTCGTTTATATGTTGTATTACTAGTGATGCGTTAATTATTGTATTTTATTCTGAACATATTGATATCATT
>CAYSRH010000274.1:0-3359 GCA_964433245.1 uncultured Bacteroidales bacterium
ATTGAGACACACACGCAACTATGATTAAAATGTGTGCCAAATCGAAAGCATGGTCATAAAATTTAAACAGATGAAAAATGTAATAAGATTTACTACAATTTTTATTATCGGATTCTTGTTGGGAATTAGTTCTTACGCTCAGGATCGGGTTACTTACTCCGATGCACCGGCAAGTGAAAAAGTGAAATTTCATGATATTTTTGAATTGTCCGATGGGACATTTCTTCTTACAGGAGAATCAAGATTTTCTGATTTTTCATGGACTGGTGTTGCCTTAACTATTCTGGATACATCTGACTTAGCGATTCTTTCTTCCTCAGAAGGCATTACAAGCTCCGATTTCCTGTCTATTTTTAATATGGGGTTTATTATGCATCTGTCTGAAGACAGAAATACTATCCTAAATGTTGTGACTTTCCCGCAACGCTTTGTGGAAAATATCTACAAGATCAGATCAACCAATGTTCCCGGCGAAGAAACCGGCACGCTTTTTATCTCAGGAAAAGCCAAAGCACCAAGCGAAGGATATTTTATTGCCAGACTTAATGATAATTTTGTTAATGGATTGCCGACTACCTGTGATTGGTTCCGTTTTGTACCTACAGGCAGGGTCGAAAACTACTCGGGATGTTATGATTTTCATGAGTCTCACCACCGTACTGAGCAACCCTGGGATGTTGATAATGAAGGTAGAATTACATATGTTGAACGCGCCGAATACTCACATGGTAGCTGGGTGAGCATATACAGGTTGGAGCCGGATGGCAGACGTGGCATTGTGCCCCAATTTCCTTATCATCATCTTCATTATAGTTATGACAATAGACCCGGTGATGGTAAAGATTCTCTTATTGTAGAGTTTGCGGATAATTATCTCTTCCCTGTTATTGACAGTACTATCACACTTGAATTAACTTATCAGGTATGGGACGATGTGGGTTTCGCCTGGGTTGATTCCGTTGCCCTTACTACAGTGACTATAGATAGCGGTTATAGTAGAATAGCTTTAAAACATGCAGGAACAGGAGGATGTAAATTACTGAGGTCTATGGTTGAGTCTGATTACGAATGGCAAACGGCAGATGAGAACGGTCATCTGCGTATTACAGGAAAATATCCGTACGATTATTTATTTGCTTTTCCTTTTTATGATACCGTCAACTATCCGGGTAATTTAGAAACAATGGAAGGTCCCGGTGTTTTGGGTCATTATCCCGATCTGCTTGGAGGAGGTGTGCGAATGTGTACCGATAAGATAAATGATATTGTTATTGACAAAAGAAACAACCATCTGTATCTTGGTGTTAGTCAGGCTATAAAAAACTCCCATATCGTAGAAACAGGTTACATGAGTGAGTATGATCCCTGCTCTCACTCTTCTTTAATATTGACATTTGAATCGCAACTTGTAGCACTTAATGAACAGGGATTCATAAAATGGTGGTCGCGCTTGCACAAGGATGTCCCACTTGATTCTTCCGGTGCATCTAAATTTTTAGATAAAATTACCCTGGATTACCAAAATGACAGACTGCTTGTGCTGGCAAGGCAGTACAATGTTGATACCATAAACCTGTGGGAAGGTGACCAGATTACAGCCAACCCCGGTGCTGAAGGCTTTAAAAACAGATTTACAGGGACGAATAGAAAAATTCAACAAAGCTGGATTGGTAAATATCATCTTGATACTTTGTTATTGGATGCTGCTACTTACGTGGCGGAATATGCTGCCGATGCATCCCTTTCTACCCAAGCTTTATCTGATGAAAATATGGATAACTGGAACAACCCAAATCAGGGAAATCCTGATCTCGGAAACACAGTATGTTACGACATTAAAGTGGATGCTGACGGGAACGTTCTGGTTGCCTGTACAGGTGAGCGGGTCATAACAACCAGCAATGCCTACCAGAGAATGGTTCACCCTGACCAGGATGAGGTAAAAGATTCCCTGGCACCTGAATTAAATGCTTTTGTAAGAAAATATTCTCCTGATTTGTCAAATGTTATTTACAGTTCCCTGGTAACAGGAGAATGGGATAGGGTAAACGGTGAAGGTGGTGATAATACAAAAATCAATCGTATCTTGCCTGTTGAAAATTCTATTTTAGCTGTTGGAAGCGATGATAGCAAAGGCAATAATGTAGCCTCCTATCATATCCATCCCTGGGGAAATCATACAGCATCCGGTGAGGCAGGTATTTTTGCTGAATTAAGCCTTGAACCAAAATTAAGAATTACCTCTTTTGTTGATGTGGCCGGTTTTAACACAGATTATGATCTTGAATTTTCTGCACCTTCTGATATAACATTTGATCCTTCCAATGAATTTTCAGTCGAAATCTCAACATCTGATGGAACTTTTCGCGAAACATCAATAGTTGGTACCCTTGAGAGCGATCAACCAGGTACTATCGTGGTAAATATTCCGAAAGGACTTGTGGAACAAGGCACATACAGGTTTAGGGTGGTTTCTGATTCGCCTGTTTATTATAGTGATGTGAAAATTGTCGAGGTCCCTTCTCTTTTCTGCTCTGATACGCTGGAAGTTGTTTTTTCCTCAGAAGATACGCTGGCTTGCAAAAACACAAGTGCTATTTATGAAGTAAATAATATTTGTGGGGTTCATGAATGGCATATTGTTCCTCCCGCTGCAGGGCAAATTGTTTCTACGAGAGATTCAAATTCTGTGGAGATAGAATGGTCAGACTATACAGGATCGGTGGAATTATTTGTGAAAGTAAGTGGAGCTGATTCATTGGGTATTGTGCATGTCATCTACTCAGATACGCTGAGTCTTGAAATCTCAGGATTTAATAGTTACATTATTGCTGATACAGTGGCTAAAAAATTAACTGCTTATCCAAATGGAGATGTCTCTGTATATGAGTATCAGTGGAGAATATTATCAGGTTATCTTCCTCGTCCCTGGACCTCTGACAGCACATTCAGTCCCGTTGAAATGGAGGGCGGTGTTACGGTAACCGTAAGAGATTTAACAACAGGATGCCTCGCTGCTGCGACAGATACCATTAACTTGTATGAGAGTGGGAACAATTCGATCCTTCAGAACAAAATATCAAATATAGAGGTGGTGTTGTATCCCAATCCTTCAGATGGCAAAGTGTCTGTTGATTTGTCCGGTGTAGCAGGATTAAATCCTCTTATTTCAGTCTATAGAAAGGATGGGGTACTTGTTTATACGAAGTTATTTAATAATCTTATTGAGGATAATCATGTAGAAACGATTGATTTGACAAGTCAGGCTCCTGGCTTATATTTAATTAGGATAAGAGTTGAAAATGAACAATGGTCACAACGCATGTTAATTATTCGTTAATAAATGTGTTAAAAAAAAC
>CAYSRH010000275.1:0-3344 GCA_964433245.1 uncultured Bacteroidales bacterium
TCTCTTTGCTGACATTCCCGGGTAATAATATTTCACCTGGCTTTGTTTCAGGTTTGTCATTCCGTTTTTTCTGCATATTTACAACTTCTCCATTCTCATCAAGTACCATGTAATAGGGAATACTTCTGTCGCGGTCTACATCAAAAGCCACGTTGTATAATTTTTGGACAGGTTGCAAAATCGAATTTAAACCCCACAAATGACGTAATTCAGCCGTAAGTTGTCCCGGAAGCACCCGTACATCTTTGCATACTTGCGCCAATAATTCGGCAGACTTTTTGGCGATGTAACGGCTGTCATTCAACTGACGTTCAATAAAGTCACCTTTAGTCTCATCCGTTTTTAGTTTCGTTGTAAAACGTTTGGCTTTCGGGTAAGGGAGTATTTGGAAAGCCCGCGTTTGTATTTCGTCCCATGATTTTGCACCCCATAGTTTTTCATCAGGATTCTCCAGATAAAATGCATGTGGTGTTTTTTCTCCCTTTTCTCTGTTGAAATTAGCTTCACACAGCGTTTTATTGCCAAAGCTATCATCCAAAGAAACACTATAAGGAATGATATGTTCAATCTGAATAGTATTCTGTGAGCCCAACACATCATGTACGTTGATTGTTTTTCCGGTATAGGGACACACAGCCCTACCGTGCTTTTCTTCAATCTCCCTAAACATTAGATATTTCTGCACATTCTGACGAGAAGGAGCCAATCCATATTCTGCCAGGCGTTCTCTGGCTTGTTGGTTTTTTGCCTCATTATCACGAATTCTGTAAGACATGTCCTGTCTTTGCTGTTTGGAGTTCTTCAAATCCCTGCCCATTTCCACATGAATCTGGTCAAAATAAAAATGCTCCCCATGCTCTTTTCTGTACTTTTGCAATAAGAAATTAACCAAACGCCTTGTTTCATTCAACCCTTGTTGCACAATTGGATTCCGGAGGTTTTCAACCTCAGGCAATTCTTTTTTTAATGTATCCTTTTTTTGTATCTCCATACTATGGTGATAGAGATGTTGAAAATGAGGATCATCCTTGGTAAACCCAAAATCATTCAAAGGAGAAGCTAAGTAATCTCTGATTTTTTCAATAGCTTCGCCTTCTTTATTCTTTTCCCCAAGAATAGACAACACATCATCTTCAATTTGTTGATGAAAGGTTTTAAAACAATCCCATCGTTTTCCAAAGGCATTTTTCACTCCACCCAACACAACTGCCCTGTCGAATTGATATCCTTTTTCCAAAAATGGCAAGATGTTCCGAATAGCTTTCAATGAAACACTGCCATAGCCCTCTTTCAACTTAATCTTTTTTAGTTGCTCCAGATCAATCTTCAGACCATAATCCCGGCTTAGTTTTTGGTGCAATTTATCACTGTCCTCATAAAAATAAAAGCAGTGCCATATATTTTCTTGTTCTTTTTCCCATACCTGCTTATCAAAAAGTTTACTGAGTTTTTTTATTGTCGTATTCCCTATTACTTTAAAATCATCTTCATAGTTAAAAACCTCATATGTTAAATTCAATTTCTTGGGAATGTCAGAAAAATTAAATTTGGCATCTTTCTCATTAATAAGTTTTATAACATTTTCTCGTTGATCAAGAGTTAAAGCAGTCCCTTTTGCATACTTGATATTATTCACAAACTGATATGCCCTAAACAATTCAAATTCAGGATGGGACAAAGGACAAGGTTTTTTGCTTCTCGTTTGCACCCCTCCTTCTTCATTCAACATTATTTCACCGTTTTTAGTAATTACCGGCAATTGATCTTCGAAGCGACAATTAGACAAAAGACCTTTTTGCGAACGTAGCGGTCGTTGCCAAAACAACACACTTTCATTACTTGAAAATTTTAGTTTTGTTTCACCATTCTCAGCCACTTCTTCAATCCTTCCTCCGAGAAAAATTTTTAACGGAAGATTTTCATAAGATATAATTTGGCTTTTTTTATCTTTGGATATGACCCCAATATTCTTTTCACCATATTTTTCTTTAAGGTAATGAATCATTCTTTGTGTCCTTGCTTTCTCCAAACTTCCATTCACCTCCCTGATCCTTTTACTCCTGACCTCTCTCTTATTAAGATCATGAAATCGGGACTGTATCTGCCATATTTTCTCAAACTCGGCAATGTACATATCCCTTGTAGTATAACGTCCACGCATCCGTACTTCATTACCATCCTCATCAATAATTGTCTGATAAGGCTGTTTTTCTTTCGGTTGTAGTGTGTACAAATAGGATCCCAAAGTTTTATTTCCGATGCTTTTCTTGGTCGCATTCACCGGCAAAATATTTTCATCCGGTTTTCCTTTTTCAAAAAGGGTTTTAGGATCTTCTTCTCCTTTCCTGCTACTGAGAAAGCCCCTTCGTTGGATGAGATGATAAAATACACGCCCCAATTCATGCGGAGTTAACTTTTCTACTATTGCTCTATTCCTAAGTTCATATGGATTCATTTTTATCCATTCAATAAATTCAGATGTTGACGGAGATTTTCGTCCTTCCGTTTTTTGATTTTTATCCCAATTCTTCCATTTTTTTAATTCACTCATTTCAAGCGGGCACATGCCCTGCTCAATCAACACTTCAAGCAACTTGATTTTTCTTAATCTTTTCCGATAAAACTGTCTTCTCATTTGCCGTTTTTCACGTCGTGTTGCATTTCTGGATTCTTCCCTATCTCCCTGTCCTATTGTTTTCGCCTCTACACCTTCCGGAAATATCCGAACGCCTGTATCCAGTATTTTTTCATTTTCTTTATCCACCACAGCCCATCCGATGCTGTTGGTTCCGAGGTCTAATCCGAGTACTTTTGTCATGATTCAGTTATATTTAAAAGTGGCACAAACATCCAAAACTTTAAATATAGGGAATTTATATCATTTTTTATTGATGTTTTAAATTTTATTTGTATCTTAGCAGTATTGAATCTTATCACAATAAGGCTTTATGCCGAAGGGCTTGTCCCTATACTCCTGCTTCTGTGGGAGTTTTTTTGTTACCATATACTGTCGCCCCGGGGCTTTTTTGTGGAAGGGTGCATTCTTTTATTACCATACTTTCGCCAGGCTGTGGCTTTTTAAAGAATTCAGAAGACAGAATTCAGATTTTTTTTTGTTGGAGACCTTTTTACTCACTCATTTTATTGATTTTAAAGGAGTTCGTGAGATCGCTTCGCTAAGTTGTTACTTTTTGGGTGGCTGCCAAAAAGTAAAGGAAAAATAGACTTGTAAGCCTTGATCTTTTGCTACTTTTGGATTAAGCCAAAAGTAGAGAAAATTATGTTTTGAGTGGTTGCTAAAAAGCAAGAACAATAAAAAGAGGAGATAACATTGGAAAAATTGA
>CAYSRH010000276.1:0-3333 GCA_964433245.1 uncultured Bacteroidales bacterium
GGAAATGGGGAATTTTTAATTATTCTATATTAACTTAAACTCTAACTACTATGAAAAACAAATTTTTATTTTTGTCTGTGATCATTTTTATTACCGCTATGTCAAATGCTTTTTCTCAAAGATACAAGAATCCTGAAAATGTAGTTAACGTGCATTTTTTCGGATTGTTTATGGGTCATTACCAGTTGAAGTATGAACGTGTTTTGTCTGACAATTCTTCGGTAGCTTTAAATGTAGGTCTTATGCCAAAAAAGAATCTGCCTGAATCAATGAACCCTGTCACATATGCAGACAGGTATTTTCAACCGTATCTCAGCGGATGGTTTATGACTCCGGAATATCGATACTATCTCGGATCAAAAGGAGCGCCTTATGGGTTTTATATTGCTCCGTACTTAAAAATTGATAAATATACAGTTGTTTATAATGAGGAATTGGAATCTCAATCAGGGAAGATATCAGACTTCACAGTTAATGGTTCCATCGGTCAGTTTGGAGGAGGCATCTCACTTGGAACCCAGTGGTTAATAGGAAGACGTTTTTCAATAGATTGGTATTTTGTTGCTTTGGGTATCACCAGGAGATCTTTAACAATGTTATATGAGCCCAGGGAAGAGGGTCTTGATTTAGCTGACTATGAAGATTCAGTGGATTTCTCCAATTCAGATTTAGAGAATACCCCAATAGCGAGAAATGTTGTTAAGAATATGAGTGTTACCTCAGACAGCGACAACATAAAACTTAAAGCTCCTTTTGTTACGGTTGGCTCTCGTTGGGGGATTACTTTGGGCTGGGCATTTTAAATACAGTAAAACACCTTTCAAAAAATTTCAATCTTGATTATGTATAACATAATCAAAAAAATCGTTTATTTTGCTGATTCAAAAAGCAATTTAGACAATGGAAAGAATTATTATTTTTGATTTTGGGTCCCAATACACACAACTTATTGCCAGAAGGGTCAGAGAACTGAATGTTTACTGTGAAATACATCCTTATAATAAGGAACTTCCTTATAATGACAATATCAAAGGAGTGATATTGTCAGGCAGCCCATCAAGTGTCAGGGAAGCAGGAGCACCCCAATTTGATTTGACACGTGTTCGGGGGAATTATCCTGTGCTCGGTATTTGTTATGGAGCACAATATATGGTACAGGTGAGTGGGGGAGCGGTTTCTCCTTCAAAAAACAGAGAATATGGAAGAGCCAATCTTGACTATATTAACACAAAAACCCCATTGTTAAAAAATGTTAATAAGGGCACACAAGTATGGATGAGTCATGGCGATACAATTGAAGATGCCCCCAAAAGTTTTGAAATTATTGCCAGTACCAGAGATGTAAAATTTGGAGCCTATAAAATCGACAATGAGGAAACCTATGGTATCCAGTTTCATCCCGAAGTTTATCATACCACACAAGGAAAAGAGGTGTTGTTGAATTTTGTTGTGAATATTTGTAAATGCAAACAAAATTGGACCCCTGCAGGATTTGTCGAATCAACGGTTGCAGAACTCAAGGAAAAACTAGGGAAAGATCGTGTGATTCTGGGTTTGTCCGGGGGTGTTGACTCTTCTGTTGCAGCGATGTTGCTACATAAAGCAATTGGAATCAACCTGACTTGTATCTTTGTTGATAACGGGTTGTTAAGAAAGAATGAATATGAAAAAGTGCTGGAGTCTTACAAAGGAATGGGACTGAATGTACTGGGGATTGATGCCAAAGACAAGTTTTTGGATGCCTTAGAAGGAGTCTCGGACCCGGAACAAAAAAGAAAGATTATTGGCAGATCTTTTATTGAAATATTTGATGAGGAAGCCCATAAGATAAAGGATGTGAAATGGCTGGCACAAGGAACGATCTACCCTGATGTGATAGAGTCGGTTTCGGTGAATGGTCCATCAGCGATGATTAAGTCACACCACAATGTGGGAGGGTTACCTGAAAAAATGAATCTGAAAGTTGTTGAGCCATTGAATCTTTTATTCAAAGATGAGGTAAGGCGTGTAGGGAAAGAAATGGGAATAGCACCCCTCATTTTGCAAAGGCATCCATTTCCCGGTCCGGGTCTGGCTATACGTATCCTCGGCGACATAACGAGAGAAAAAGTTGCCATATTACAGGAAGCTGATAATATTTATGTTGAAGGATTAAAAGAATATGATTTATATGATAAGGTTTGGCAGGCAGGTGTTATTTTGTTACCCGTTCAGTCGGTTGGGGTCATGGGTGATGAGCGAACTTATGAAAATGCTGTGGTATTGAGGGCTGTTGGGTCAACGGATGGCATGACAGCAGACTGGTCACACCTTCCGTATGATTTTTTGGGAACTATTTCAAACAGGATAATTAACCAGGTAAGGGGAATAAACAGAGTTGTTTATGATGTCAGCAGCAAACCTCCTTCCACGATTGAGTGGGAATAAGATTATCTCACAAAGAAAAATATAAATACCTGAAAAATAAACACTCGCTTAACATAACATATCATGACAATTAAACAGAACGAAGATCTATGGTGAATCATTTCTGATGCAACGCACTGAGAAACCTCGGCTATAATCACTGTCAATTGAAATTACTATATCCTGTGTTGTTATACCATGCAATCTTCCCATCTTGATATAGTAAATGAAATTAGTTCCTAATTTGGTTGTTGTCCACCAAAATCCATGTTCTGAATAATGTTTAATACGACCATTGTCATCTGTCCAGTGTCCTCCGGCACGAGCTGAAAATCCATATTCATTTATTCCTCCATCCCCTGGCCGCCATCCATCAACTGTTTTCAGGGGATAAGCAGCCTGATCTTCTTCATAGCCTTGTAATTGCACAAATTGAATTAATAAATCCCAATCTTCTTTTGTTGCGATACGGAAGCCTGTAGGGCAGAGATCCTCTGTTTGTACTGCAGGGTAATTATAAAGTGCGCCACGTATTGTATCCATATCATCCCCGTCATACCATATATAATTAGGGTCAGTATCACTTATTGTTCCATATGGGATAGGATCCCCACTGTTAAATCTTGTGGTTCTTAAGTTTTCAGTCATCCACACCTGAGAACCTATTTTAACTACTTGATATTCATTGCCATCTACATCTGAAACGGGAACGAGAGGAAGAAATTCCCTTTTTGAAAAAGAAATACTGTCAAGTGCCGCAAGGGCATGTTGATTAACAAGGCTACCTCCTTGATATATGTAAATAGTATCGGTATAAGTTCCATTTGTAACATCATAGAATATTATACTGTCAATATCTTCTACAGCTTGCTTGTTAACAATTACATGACTTTTATAAATAAACAAAGTATCCTGAGAAAAAACAGG
>CAYSRH010000277.1:0-3323 GCA_964433245.1 uncultured Bacteroidales bacterium
GTCGCAAAAATTAAACAGATGAAACAGACTATGTCTGAGATTAATATTGAGACACACACGCAGCCATGATTAAGAATGTGTGCCAAATCGAAAGCATGGTCGTAAAATTTAAACAGATAAAAATAATATTGATCATAAGGTAAAATTATGAGAAGATCGTTGACAGTTGTTATATTGCTTATTGTTTTCCTTTCTTCCTGTACCACAAAGAAACAACTCACTTACCTGCAGGATATTGATATTGAGAAGGACGAATCCTTGTTTTTTGAAAAGAAAACTTCTCTTTACAAGATACAGAACACGGACATCTTATACATTAAAATCAGTAGTTTAAATGAGGAAGTAAATCACTTATTTAATCCAACTTCATATGGTTCCGGAACGGCATCTCATTATATGTATCGTGATGATGCGGGACTTTATTTGCATGGATATGTTGTAAACCCTTTGGGTTATATTGAGCTTCCTGTGATTGGAGAGATAAAAGTTTCAGGAAAAACGGTACAAGAGGTGAAAGAAATCATGGAAGATAAAGTGTTGGAATATTTTAATGAGGCACTTGTTACTGTCCGCTTGATGACCTTTAAAATTTCAGTTCTCGGAGAAGTTCACCGACCAGGATCATACCGTAATTATAACGATCAGGTAACAGTCCTTGAGGCCATAAGTCTGGCCGGAGATATTACAGATTATGGAAACAGAAATGAAGTGTTGGTGTTAAGACCAACAATGGAAGGAACCACAGCATTTAGAATAGATCTTACTGACAAGGCACTTTTGTTAAGTGATGCATTTTTCCTGAAACCCAACGACATTGTCATAGTAGAGCCGATCAGAAGCAAGTCGTTCAAAATGAATATACCGAATATATCTTTGTTGTTTTCCGGTATCAGTTCATTGATATTGATTATTAATTTTCTTAAATATAATTAACTCACCAAAAAAGAAGCACGGCTTCTTAAAAACATGTAATAGCGATGAAAAAAGAAAAAAAAGTGATAAATAAACAAGTATATCCCATTCTGTTGGCTTTTTTATGTATGGGGTTTGGCGATGCAGTAGGTCCTTTTGTAAGTTTGGCAAAAGAAAAATTTGATCTGACTCATTTTGAATCCCAATTGATTGCCTTTTTTGGGTTTATTATGTTTTTTCTGCTTTCCATTCCCATGGGGCTTGTACAGGATAGGAAGGGGAAGAAATTTGTCTTGTTGCTTGGTCTTGTAACAGCAATGACAGGTCTTTTGTTACCAATTTTTGGAGCAAATTCATACATTTTGTTTTTATTGACAGTTCTGCTTTTGGGGGCAGGCAATGCAATACTTCAGGTGGCAGGAAATCCTATTATGCGGGATGTTTCGCAGGAAGGAAAATATGCCAGGAACCTTGTATTGGGTCAATTTGTAAAAGCAATTGGGTCTCTTGGTGCACCAGTTCTTACTATTATGGCGGCCGGTGTCTTTGGTATAGACTGGATGCAGTTGGTGTTTCCTGTTTTTACTTTTCTGATTCTATTAACCATCCTCTCTGTAATGTCTCTACCTATAGAAGAAAAAAAGGATGAGACGACACAAGTTGCTTCTTTCTCAAGTTGTTTTAAATTATTGGGTAATCGTTATGTATTGATGATGTTTCTGTCTGTTTTCTTTTATGTTGGTGCAGAAGTCAGTATGAGTTCAGGAATTGCTACTTTCATGCAATCTGAGTTTGGTGTAAATCTTGCAGAATGGGGAATAGCAAGTGTGGGTTTCTTTTTTATTGCTTTACTTGTAGGTCGTTTGGCAGGCGCTTTTATTTTGAATTTTATTTCAGCAGATAAGTTTTTTGTCATAACCTGTGTCCTTTCCATATTGGGAATTTTGGGATTATTCAGTGGTGTACAAACAGTTGCTTTTATCAGTGCTGCTGTAGTTGGATTAGGTTTTGCCAATATATTCCCATTGGTTTTTTCTATAACAGTAGAAAAATTGCCTGAAAGAACGAATGAGATTTCAGGATTGTTGATTATGGCCATTGTCGGAGGAGCGATAGTGCCACTTATGATGGGAGCTGTAGCTGATATGACATCATCTATTTTAATTGGTTTTTTTGTCCCTCTTGCAGCAGTTATCTACATTTTTTTCGTGGCCTTATATAACCAGATAAAAGTAAAAGCATAAAAAAAAGTTTGAGCAGGTTATATTTTTTTAATAATTTAGAAAATTTATAAATTGCATTGAAAATTGGCAGTTTGTATTTAAAAATCAAGGAAAAGCTGACAATCAAAATAATAATCAAATAAAAAAATAAAACAAATGAAAGAAGTAAGTATAGGTATTGATATTGGAGGAACAAATTCTGCGTATGGAGTAGTTGATCAATCCGGAGAAATATTATTTCAAAGCAATGCACCAACAGCAGATTATCCAAAGATTGATGATTATGTTAAAGCCATGGCACAGAACATTCAAGAGGCATTGGCTCAGGCAGGGGAAGTAAAATGTGTCGGGATAGGTATAGGAGCTCCCAATGGAAATTATTATAATGGAACAATTGAACAGGCTCCAAACCTTGCATGGAAAGGGGTTGTGCCTTTGGCAGATAAGTTTAAAGAACATTTTGATATGCCTGTTATTGTGACAAATGATGCGAATGCAGCAGCCATCGGAGAGATGATCTATGGTGGTGCCAAAGGTATGAATGAATTTATTGTTTTGACTTTGGGAACAGGCTTGGGAAGTGGTATTGTCATCAATGGACAAATGGTGTATGGGCACGATGGATTTGCCGGAGAACTTGGTCATACATTGGCTGTAGAAAATGGACGTGAATGTGGATGTGGAAGAAAAGGCTGTCTTGAAACGTATGTCTCAGCAACAGGGATTAAGCGCACAGCTTTTGAACTTATGGCAACAATGCAGATCCCAAGCAGTTTGCGTAAAATACCATTTGAAGAACTTACATCAAAAATGATATTTGATGCAGCAAAAGCAGGAGATGAACTCGCCAATGCTTGTTTTACATACACCGGGAATCTTTTTGGTAGGAAAATTTGTGATTTTATAGCATTTTCAAGCCCCGAAGCAATATTTCTGTTTGGTGGATTGGCATTGGCCGGCGATTTGATCTTTCAACCTACAAAAAAAGCTTTTGATCAACATGTGCAGGGAATATTCAAAGGGAAATGCAAAATTCTTCCCTCAGAATTAAATGACAGGAATGGTGCCGTTTTAGGTTCTTCAGCATTAATTTGGAAGGAAATGAAATAGTTTTTCAAATGTTTAAAATTTACGACCGTGCTTTCGATTGGGTACACATTTTAATCATAGTTGCGTGTGTGTCTCAAT
>CAYSRH010000278.1:0-3286 GCA_964433245.1 uncultured Bacteroidales bacterium
AAAAAACAGAAAACACAAAAAAACAGAAAATTTTTCATGGCGATAAGATTTTTTTATAAATTAAACATACACAAGAAATTGGTCTCTTTTACCAATTTCTTGTGTAATATTAAATCAACATAATGATAATAAAAAATTATTTTTTTATTATTTTAATTATTTCTGCAGTTTCATTATTATTGATTTTGATCAGATATATGCCGGTTGGCAATGTTGACATCTCTATGTTTACCTGTGAATCAACCGACTCTATTTGTCGCAATATGATACCGGTTAAGTCCATAATGCTTATGCTATTTTTTCCTGTTAACCCTTTAACAGTTATTATACCTTCTGTTGGATTCGGATACACCAGAATTTCGCTGGATGTAACAGCCTTTATTTTTACCGGGATGTCGAGTACAGTTAATGGCTGTACCTCATCATAAGCAGGGTAGTATTCATCGTTTCCTTCTTGTTTGGCTGTGATATTTGTTGTTCCGACTCCCACGATGGTAACCATGTATCCGCTTACTGTGGCAACTGAAATATCGGAACTGGTAAAGGACAAAGGTAAATCGGAAGATGCTTCGGCATTTAAAATAAATGTAGTATCTATGCCCAGCGTTTTATCCGGAATAGAATCAAAAGTTATAGTTTGAGATTGTTTTTGATTGGATGGATCGTAATAAGAAGTATCCAAAGAAGCAGACATCGGATCTCCGGAATAAACAATTTTTCCTAATCTATACCAATCAGTTCCCAGGTATGAACCTTCCAGAATCACAGAGTCCGGCGTTCTTCCTTGGGCAGCCTTTAAAGGGATCACTATTGAATCAGGTAGCACTTCGTTACCATCACCAACATCAATAGTAATATCGCAATTACTGCTGTTTCCCCAACCGGTTCCTCCATCGCCATCGTAAGATAGATAAGCGTTGGTTCCGTTTGTGCTGGCTGTCACTGTCATCCCCTGGTCGTTATTACCTGTCAAATTTGGTATGACCTCTTCTCCGTCATCAAGCCAGTTAATCTCATAATAGGTTGCCCCAATGCCTCCGCCTTTGTAAAAACTGGCTCTCAAAAACCGGAAACCGGCAGGGCTTTTGGATTTAAAGGTTTGTACATCCCCCTGGCTTGTTCCGCAACTGTTTTTGGCATCTATGCGCCAGTAATAATCTGTTGCCAGTTCAAGTGTTCCGGTTACATAAACCGTATCATCCATATGGCTATAACTTGTTACCAGGGGAGGATTAGGATCGGTTCCAAAATATACGTCATATCCTTCGGGAATATTGTCCCAGTCGCCGTTCCAATTCCAGTTTAATTCTGTTGTTGCAGTTTCTACCTTACCGCTATCATCCGGACTGTTATATGTTACAACGTCAGGTTCTGCCGAACAAATCGCCGGTTCAACAGTTATATTAATAACTTCCGAGGGGTTATCGTATCCTTCATTATCCAAAGCAACGGCATATATCCAATACTCTCCGGGAATCCGGTTGCCCCAGTTAATCTCGTAAGGGGCGGTGTCATCTTCTCCAATAACATATCCTTTCGAATAGAAAATAACTTTTTCAATATTTCCATTGTCTGATGCTTCGGCGCGAAGTGTTATGGTTGTATTGTGATCAATCGTTGTATCCCGGGTAGGATTTACTAGATTTATGTCCGGAGCTTCTCCGGGAACGCGCATATCGTATGCGTATATACCTTCTTTCTGTCGCCTGAACAGGCGGCCTTTTACAAGAGGGGCAGGCATACTGCGTTCATAACCACTGGTAAATGTCTCATCTCCTGTTCCATACCACGACCCTATTTCCGTTATATTAACAGGATCTGAAACATCATAAATGACATAATTACTTCCGCCATGATTGCCATCATGTTCAAAATAGAGCTTATCGTCAGCAATCATCATTTGACCGGTAGCCTGGATATATATTTCGTGTTTTTTTAAAATTTCTCCCGTACTTAATTTTACAATTCTGATCCCATCTAAATTTGAAGCAACCATTTCCCGACTGAAAAGATATCCCTTATGATAGGTATATGAATCTACATTATTGCTGTTTGCCGAGTCTGTTTCCCAAAGTGGGGAGATCCCGGAAGTATTAATATGAAAAGCGCCTTGTGTTCCACGTGTCCAGTGCCCCGGGTCATCTGTTTCTGTAAAACAAACCAGGGTATCCTTGTAAACGAAAGCTGAATGGAAGGTACTACCCAGGTCATTTCTTGTCCATAGTTCATTGCCTGAAACAGGTTCTATCATTCTTACTACACTGCTGTCGGCGCTGGTGGCACCGGCAACAACAATGTATTCCATGCCATTTTCGTAATACTTTGAAGGATGCGCATTGCCTCCTATCACATTGCTCTTATACCAGAGTTTTTCCCCATCTCCGGCCCTGAATGCTACCAGATCTCCTTTATCAGCCATTGTTACTACCACGCCCGTACTATTATCGCCTTTATAGTATTCGATACATCCTTTGCCGCGACTGTACATCATTCCTCCAGCAAATGCCCAATTTTCCAGTGAAATTCTCTTTTCTTCTTCAAGAAAAAAATGATACCCGCCGACATGATTCTCCCATTCCACCTCGCCGGTCATGGCATCAAGGCAATATACCCTTCCGGTACTGCCTGTTGCATATACTTTTCCGTCACCGGCGACTATATTATAACTTCCTACGCCACCTTTTGTATAATCATAGGGATTGTACAGACCTTTTTTTTCAAAAACTTTTTTCCATATCGTCTTGCCGGTATATATGTCTATACAAACAACTATATCATCGGCATCCAGTTTCCAAAAATCAACCCAGGGATGGTATTCATACCGCGTTGTATCGCAGTTTTCTAAAATGTAATTATATTTAGATGTGTCATACACATTGCCGGTTGGTCGAAAATAAAACAGGTAAATCCTGTTTTTATATACTATTGGACTTCCGGCCCCTCCAAACGGATTTGGTTTACCATAATTACATCCATACCGACGGGCTTGAGAACGTCCCTGGTAGGTGTAATCTTCACTTTTCCATAAGTTGGTCATATTGCTTATATTATCAGTTAATTCCAACTGATCCGAAGTATCCCGCAACATGTTACTGTATGGACCTGCCCATCCGGTCCATTCGGGCCAGTTTTGAGAAAACATGGAAATACACGTCAAAATTATTAATCCTGTTATTGTTATACATCTTTTTTTCATAATTATTTGGTTTATTAATTTATTAATGAAAAAAATTGACACATTATTTTATTTTTATTGTTTTATAAACCGGCTTGTTTTTACTTTCGT
>CAYSRH010000279.1:0-3278 GCA_964433245.1 uncultured Bacteroidales bacterium
TGAAATCAAAGAAAAAATACGTTATAAAGATGAGGAGAGCGGGGTGGAAATTATTGCCTATCCGGATGATAAATACAGTATCAGTGTATTGGTTGACTATGAGTCTGAATTGGTAAAAAATCAGTTTGCAGAACTGGAAGACATTGAAGATTTTAAAAAAGAAATAGCAAATTGCCGTACATTTGTGTTCTATAGTGAATTGGAAGTTCTCTTAAAGAACAAAAACCTCATCAAGGGTGGAGAAATAAACAATGCGATCATTATTCTTGACAAGAAAGTAACACAAGAAGAGATCAACAAGACAACAGATATGTTCCGGCAACCCCGCATTGACATTTCCAAATCAGGAAAATTTGTTGCTTATCCACCACTGTATTTTGAAAATGAACCTGCCCGGCATAAACTACTTGATATCATTGGCGATATTGCCCTGGTGGGATACCCCATAAAAGCAAGAATATTTGCAAAACGACCGGGACATAAGGCCAATACCGAATTTGCAAAAGTGTTACGGAATTTCATCAAACAGGAATTGGCCGGCAACAAACCTCCTGTATATGATCCAAACCAGACACCTGTATATGACATTAATGACATAAAAAAAATACTTCCCCACCGTTCTCCCTTCCTGCTGGTTGACAAGATCCTCAGTATGGATGATACCAATATTGTCGGGCTTAAAAATGTTACCATGAATGAACCCTTCTTCGTTGGACATTTTCCTGAAGACCCGATCATGCCGGGAGTACTTGTGGTAGAAGCCATGGCGCAGGTAGGTGGAATATTTGCACTGAGTAAAGTGCCCGATCCTGAAAATTACCTTACATTATTTATGAAAATTGATCAGGTACGATTCAAAAACAAGGTAATACCGGGTGACACCATACTTTTTAAGCTTTCCCTGCTCTCTCCTATCAGACGAGGAATTGTTCATATGAAAGGACAAGCCTTTGTCGGAAAAAAAATAGTAACTGAAGCCGAAATGATGGCACAACTTGTAAAAATTAAATAAATGAAACAACCTTTGGCTTATATACACCCCGATGCTGATATTGCAGATAATGTTGTTATTGAACCTTTTGCTACTATAAATAAAGATGTTTCAATAGGTGAGGGAACATGGATCGGACCAAATGCCGTTATCATGGAAGGAACTACCATTGGGAAAAATTGCAGGGTTTTTCCCGGAGCCGTAATCGGAGCTATCCCCCAGGACCTTAAATTCAAAGGAGAAAAAACAACCGTATGTATTGGTGACAATACAACACTAAGAGAGTGTGTTACTGTTAACCGGGGAACTGCTGCCAAAGGAAAAACAGAGATTGGCAACAACTGTCTTCTGATGGCTTATGTCCATATCGCCCATGACTGTAAGATAGGTAATCAGGTGATCATAGGGAATTCCAGTCAGATTGCAGGAGAAGTAATCATTGATGACTGGGCTATTCTGAGTGGCATTGTTGCCGTCCATCAGTTTTCCCATATCGGATCTCATGTAATGATCTCCGGAGGCACTCTTGTCCGAAAAGATGTCCCCCCTTTCATCAAAGCAGCAAGAGAACCTTTATCATATGGAGGTGTTAACTCTATCGGACTAAGGCGTCGCAATATTCCAAATGAAAAAATTACTGAAATTCAAGAAATCTACAGAATTTTATATCAGAAAAATTTCAATAACACACAAGCTTTGGAATACATCAAATCAGACCTTCCTGCATCCAAAGAACGAGATGAAATACTGCTCTTTATCAAAAAATCGGGAAGAGGAATCATCAGAGGACATAACGAATAATTTATAAAGATTTGACTGTTTTTTTCTTTCTAACCAAACAATAAATTCTTTTAAAACTATTTAAGCTTTGAAGTAAAAATATGAAACAGACCATGTCTGAGATTAATATTGAGACACACACGCAGCTATGATTAAAATGTGTACCCAATCGAAAGTATGGTCGTAAATTTCAAACAGATGAACCAGACCATGTCTGAAAGTTTCAGAGTTTTATTACTGATAAATAATTCGGGAGCATATGATAGAGGATTGATCAAAGGTATTGCTCAATATGCCAAATATTATGATTCATGGTTTTTTTTGAGAGAATCGCCCTATTTTATTTATAAAAACACGGATAAAAAAATCATCCAATATATAAAAGAATGGAAGCCTGATGGAATCATTATGTGCGAGAATGATTTAGCAAACGAAATAATCTCACTTAATATACCAACCATTATCTCTCCGTTCACCAAGATTTATGATCGTGTAATAAATATTGTAGCAAATGATTTTGCCATCGGAGAAATGGGTGCTCATTATTACCTTGAAAAAAAATACAGTCATTATGCTTTTTATGGCACAAACGAGTCATTTTGGTCATTAGAGAGAGAGAAAGCTTATGTGAGAACATTAAAAATTAACCATAAAGAAGTGAGTGTTTATCGAACTTCTATATTGAAAAAAGAATTTGACTGGAAAAAGGAACCTTACCATATAGCTCGCTGGCTGCAAGAACAACCTAAACCTTTGGCCTTAATGGCCTGCGCAGATGATTGGAGTCAGCTTGTTACCGAAGCGGTAAAGATTGCCGGACTTAAGGCACCTGAAGATATTGCTATATTAGGGGTTGACAACGATGAATTAATATGCGAATTATCTTCACCTCCGTTATCAAGTATAATACAAGATTCCGAAAAAACAGGTTTTGAAGCGGCTTACCTTCTACACCAGTTAATGAAAGGATTTAATGTCCCTGTAAAAAATATAGTGGGCTTACCTATTCAAGTTGTCACAAGACAATCGACAAAACTAACAGCTGTTGAAAATATTGATATCTCTAACGCATTACGTTATATCAACAATAACGCAGGCAATCAACACCTGCATGTAGAACAAGTTGTTAAGAAAACATGTTTATCCCGCAGGGCGCTCGAAATAAAATTTCGGGAATATTTGGGACGCACCATAGGCAGCGAAATAAAACGCACCAGAATAAACGCTGTCTGTGAAAAACTTATCAATACATCCTTAACTATATCTGAAATAGCTGAACACTTAGGATTTGGCTCAAGCGCAAACCTTACCGTTTTTTTTAAAAGAGAAAAAAAAACAACACCTTTGGAATATAGAAAAACGCATTGCATCAAGAGGTATTCGTAAATATGTAAAAAAATTACGCAATTAAAAAATACATCTTCTAAATTTATCTGTTAATTTTATTTTTACGGCCTGCAGCAGCACGATATGCTTTCGGAGGCGTGTGACGGTGGAGAGAGATTGA
>CAYSRH010000280.1:0-3259 GCA_964433245.1 uncultured Bacteroidales bacterium
TTTACAGAAAACAAAAATGTCCTGTCGGAAATTTATTACCTGTTGGGAAAAAGCTATTCACATTCAGGTAATCCGATGAAATCCATTCATCATTATATTATTGCAATGGAACATTTTAATACAATAAATAATGTGAAAGGAATGTCTAAAACAAATGAAGCACTTGGCGTTTTGTATGAAAAAGAAAATGACCTCACCCAATCATTGAACTATTTTCATACAGCCCTTAGCCTGAACAAAACAATTAAAGATAGTCTTTCCATTGCCCGCCTGCTTAATGATATTGCCAATATATATTGGAAACAGAAAAAATATGATATGGCCCTTGTTTATCATCAGGACTGCCTTATGCTGAGAAAAATCATCGGTGATCAGAAAGAAATCCCTACCTCTCTTAACAATATAGGTCTCATGTACAAAGACATGAAAAAATATGATCAATCCCTTGAGTATCTTTTACAAGGACTACGTATCGGAAAAGAAAACAATGACAAAAAATCAATAGCATATTCATTAAATCTACTTGGCAGTGTTCACTGGAACTTGGAAAATTATGAAGAAGCTTTGGATTATTATCAGCAATCTCTTGAAATCAGAGAAGAAATTGGAGAGAAAGAAGATATTGCCGCCAGTCTGATCAGTATAGGAAACACATGTAAACAACTTGAGATCCATAATGTATCCCTTGAATATTACATCAAAGCACTAAATATCTATACGGAACTCGACAAAAAAAGCAATATGGCTTTCACTTTAAATGAATTAGCAACAGCATATAAACATCTTGACATGTATGATAGGGCAATTACATATTACAAAAGAGCTTTGAAAATCCGTACCAAATTAAATGAAAGAATATCTATTGCAAACACTTACAGAAATATAGGAATAACCTACAAAGAAGTTAACGACATTAAAAATGCATTGCATTACTATGATCTCGCTATCAATATCTACAAGGAATCTGATCATAAAAGCGGTCAGCAAACAATACTTACCTATAAAGCCAACATCTTTTACGAACAAAAAGAATATCCTAAAGCATTGAAGCTGTACATTGAAGCTCTGGATATGTATTCTGAAACAGAAAATCACGAAATAATGATCCATGTTTTGGAACGTGTCTCGGAAATCTATGCTTCATCAGGAAATTATAAAAAAGCTTATAAATACCAACAACAATACCTGTCAGTCAAAGAGAATATTTCTTATCAGGAAGTTGGTCTTGAAGTTGAAAAAAAAATAGCACAATATGAACTCGAAAAAAAACAAAAAGAAATAGAATTGATCAACAAGATCAATAATCTGGAAATGACAAAAAAAGAAACTACAATAAAAAGACAAACTTTAATGAATCATATCTACTTTATTGTTTTTCTCCTTTTTGCATCCTTTATTGTTATCATGTATGTACAGAAAAGAAAAATTACTGCGACTCATCGACAAATATCAATTGAAAAAGAAAAAACAGATAAATTACTTTTAAATGTCTTTCCGGCAAGAGTAGCAGAAGAATTAAAAACCTATGGTTATTCCAGACCTGAATTGTCTCAAAATGTAAGCGTATTCTTTAGCGACCTGATGAATTTCACTGAAATATCTTCCAGATTGACTCCAAATGCGATAATAGATGAATTGAATATTCTTTTCACAGCTTTTGATGAAATTATGGAGAAGCATCAATGCGAAAGAATAAAAACCATCGGAGATGCCTACCTCTCAGTTTGCGGAATGCATGAACCTGCTCCTGACCATGCTGAAAAAATTATTCGAGCAGCTTCAGATATTGCTCTGTATCTGAAAAAAAGAAACGAAACATCTCCAATACAATGGGAAATGCGAATGGGCATTCATACAGGAAATGTTGTGGGAGGTATTGTCGGAATAAAAAAATATATTTATGACATTTTTGGTAATGCCGTGAACACGGCAAGTAGAATGGAATCAAATTGCGAAAGTCTTCGTATTAACGTTTCTGAAAAAACATACCAAGAAACAAAAGATATATTTGATTTTGAAGAACGACCACCAATAGATGTCAAAGGAATAGGAGAAATGAAAATGTACTACGTTGTTGTATAAATTTAATTTAATCAACTACAACAAAGACAAATCTTTTATCGTTTTTTATAAACAATTATTTTTCTTTTTTTTATCATATTTATTTACCAATGACCAATAAAAAAACTCCAAATATTGCTTTTTTTGACTCAAAACCATATGATATTAATTTCTTCAATGAAATCAATAATAAGTACAACTTTTCCATAAAATTTTTCAAACACCACCTGACAGAAGATAATATTGTTTTGGCTAAAGATTTCGATGCCGTATGTTTATTTGTTAACGATAAAGTTAACGACAATATGATCAGCCAGTTACACTCTTACGGGGTTAAACTGATCGCCCTAAGGTGTGCAGGATTTAATAATATTGACCTGAAAGCGGCTTTCGGTAAAATTCATGTTGTACGTGTCCCTGCATACTCCCCCTATGCCGTAGCAGAACATACGGTTGCTCTTCTTATGGCGTTAAACAGAAAAACGCACAAAGCATACAACAGAACAAGAGATGCTAATTTCTCTTTGTCCGGTCTCATGGGGTTTGACCTACACGGAAAAACTGCCGGCATAATCGGCACAGGAAAAATCGGAAAAACACTGATCAATATCCTCCTGGGTTTCGGAATGAACATTTTGGCCTATGACCCTTTTCCGGATGAAGATTATGCGAATAAAACCGGTATTAAATTTACAGCACTTGACACATTATTCAAGCAATCTGATATTATATCATTGCATTGTCCACTAACCAAAGAAACCAAACATATTATCAATGCCTCCAATATAAAAAAAATGAAACCAGGCGTTGTGATACTGAATACAGGAAGAGGTGAACTCATTAACAGCAAAGACATAATTAAAGGATTAAAATCTGAAAAAATAGGAGCTGCAGGACTGGACGTTTATGAGGAAGAATCTGATCTCTTTTTTGAAGATCATTCAGATAGTGTTCTGAGTGATGATGTTTTGGCAAGGCTTCTGACTTTTAACAATGTGATCGTTACAAGTCACCAGGGTTTTTTTACAAAAGAAGCTTTAACCAATATTGCAGAAACAACCCTCCAAAATGTATCTCATTTTTTTCAAAACAATGATGATTATCTGAAAAACGAAGTTTGCTATCGTTGCATCAAATTTCCCGATAAATGTGATCCTTCAAAAAAAAGAAAATGCTTTTGATAAAGCCACTTCATTCT
>CAYSRH010000281.1:0-3258 GCA_964433245.1 uncultured Bacteroidales bacterium
ATCTGATTATCTTTATTTTTCGGGATGAATGGGTTAATTTTTCAACCCCATCCAAATTCTTGAAAAATAAAGATAATCAGATTGTTATGCAGATTGTAAGTCCAACAGGTTTTGAAGGGTTGACAAGTAATCCTTACTACTACAATTTTCATCCCGTAGAGGATAGCAAGGGATATGTTTTGCTTTCAGGGGATTGGAATATGCGAAAAGGCTTCGTTATGGAATCTGTTATTGATGAACCTGAAATTCCTGTTTTTCTTCCTCGCTATGCAAATAAAAATCCCTCCTCTCTATACAATGCGATGATTCATCCATTGCTCAATATGCAGCTATCCGGAGTGATTTGGTATCAGGGCGAATCCAATGCTGGCAGAGCTTACGAGTACCGGGCTTTGTTCCCCAATCTGATTACGAGCTGGAGAGAAGCCTTTAATGATGAGTTCCCTTTTATTTTTGTGCAACTCGCAAATTTCAGAGCAGCAGTTGATACGGCAGGGGATAGTGATTGGGCTGAATTACGAGAAGCACAGGCGATGGCTTTGGAACTGCCAAAGACAGGGATGGCTGTGGCTATTGATGTGGGAGATGCTGATGATGTGCATCCACAGAATAAACATGAGGTTGCTTTACGGCTGGCTTTGAATGCTTTCAACTTGGTTTATGACAGGGATGTCGTATATTCAGGACCATCATATCGTTCGCATTATGTGGTAGGAGATACGGTTGTTGTGATCTTTGAGCACGAAGGAAGTGGTCTGGAGGTGAGGCATGATCAATACGGATATGTAAAAGGATTTGCGGTAGCAGGTGCGGATCGCCGGTTTTATTTTGCACAAGCAGATATAAAAGGGAATACAGTTAAGGTGTATTCTGACAAGGTGGCAAGTCCTGTGGCTTTGCGCTATGCCTGGGCAGATAATCCGGATGATGCCAATTTATACAACAAAGAAGGATTGCCTGCTGTTCCTTTTAGAACAGATGATTGGTCAGGAATTACTTGTGGTGAGATTTTTAATAGCGGAAAATGATGAGATATACAATCATTCTTCTGGTCTGTATTTATCCTGTTTTTTTGCAAGGTGAAAATATACACCCTCGTCTTCTTTTTGATGAACCTGATGTTGAATTATTACGGGAAAGAATAAAGAATAAGCAGGAACCTTATTATGTAATGTATGAAACATTGTATGAAAATGTTCATACACATACTATGCCCCGGAATGAAAAGGATGATGATGTTCGCATGTCTGAAATTTACAGTACAACCAGAATGGCTGTTCAATATGCTTTTGTTGGAATGGTTGAAAAAGACACTGCATTGGCAATTGAAGCGTATAAGGTATTCGATCATATTCGTCGCGATACTGCCGGATTGGTTTGGGATCTGCGTAGTTTCGGATTAACCCGTGCCCAGGTGTTGCAGTCAGCTTCTTATGTGTACGATTTTTGTTATCCTTTATTAAGCGAAGAGCAGCGTCAGGTTTTGAATCGTTTTATCTTTGATCTGATGGTTTCCGTGCATGCATCCATGGGACTTGAGGGAAATTATGCCACTGAAAGCAACTGGCAGGGTGTCAGATATGGCAGTGTCTTAATGGCAGCCATTGCATACGATGATGTTGAGACTGAACGCCATCACCTGCCCTTTAAGTGGGATTCCAGAAGACGCTTACAAGATCATTTGCATGCCACTTTCACCAAAAACGGATGGAATGTTGAAAGTCTGGGGTATCTGGAGTATAATTTTAGTTTTTCTATTCCGGCATTGATTGCACAGCAGCGTGTACATCCCGGGCTTGATGCGTTTGATTTAGAAGAATTTGTGCCGGACGCCCTTAATGCTTTCCGTACCCATGCTACTGCAAATGTGAATATTCCCAGCATGAATAAAAATTTAGTCAAAGCTGATTTTTCTGATGATCACAGTAGGTCCGGTTATGTATTGTATCCTTTAGCTTTAAAGGTAATGGAGGAAGAACAATTGCCTTATTTGTATTGGATGCATGATTATGTTATACAGAAAGGTGTGTTTTCCGGTGAGCATCCTTATCTGATCTATGGACTGATGTTTTATGAGGAAAATATGCAAAAAAAAAATCCGGAAGAAGCAGGGTGGCTGAATTATGTGTGTGATGAACATGGTGTGCTGTTCATGCGAAACCGTTTTCGGGATGAAAACGATATTGTGGCAGCCATGAGTGTGACTGCTCAAAGAAAAGACGGGCATAAGGGACCTGATAATTTGTCGTTTCGGATTTATGGTCTGAATGGTCTTTGGGCTGTTGGTGGAGGAAGAACCAACGAAATGGCAGCGCAAACCAATTTATTTCCTGATGTGGATATTGATACAGTTATAGGGCAAAATGTTGAGGGCACACTTATTGATTATCATTTTGAGTCGGATGGTTCCGGTTATATAGTCGGTGAGGGTAGCTGCGCTGGCGTTATTCGACACAGACGTTATTTTGGTGCTTCTTATGCAGAGGTTTCAGGAGCGGAAGCTGTATTTGTTGTTTCAGATATTTCTGAAAATGGTCGCATCTGGCGTTTAAGTACGCCTGAGTTTAATGAGGTTGAAGTGCTGGAAGATGGTTTTCTTATCAAGGGACCCAAAGGAGCCTCTTTGCGAGCCAGAGTTATGTCATCAGACGGTAAAGATTTCAAGCATCAAATAAGTGTAGGAAAAGCTCGTTATGGGGGAAGCGTAATACGGCATAACACGGGCGTTTGTTTTTATGATACTTGTTACAAACATGTAAAAACAATTGATGTGCTGTGTGACGGTGATATTACCGTTGTAATGACTTTAATAAAAGAAGGGGAGGAGCACCCTGTCATAAAGTACATATCTCATAACAAGATTCAAGTAGGAGAGTTGATTTTTTCCTTTTTGTTATAATAGTTCCCAAATGACAAAATGTAATCATTTAATTCTGTTGTGGGGGGGTCGAGAGCCTCACCCCACGACCTTGCGAAAAACCTCTCGAAGCACGGTGGCTGAGGCTCTCGAAGCCACAACTCCAACCCTGCTCTTGCCTATGTGCGCAGGGGATACCGCATTAGCTGAAAATGCGTAAAAATAGTTTTTTCCTTTTTTCTTAACAAAAAAGGAAAGCAAAAAGTCAAGACTTACATGCCTGATAGAACAACTACTACGGATCGCCCTGTCTTGTCGCACCGCTATCCGCTCCGCTTTCACGGTGCTTGAGGGCTTTCGCTTTCAGGGCTTCCCTTGAGTTGTAATCTATCATCCCTGTA
>CAYSRH010000282.1:0-3258 GCA_964433245.1 uncultured Bacteroidales bacterium
TAATACTGTGCCATCCATAAAAGTATCAGGAAATTACAAGACTTATATTGGTTGGCAAGCAATTGCAAATGAGATAAAAACACGGGGCAGAAACAACCGTATCATCGTAGAAACCTATCAGGGTGTCATCTTCGAAGAGCTTGAAAAGGCATTAAAAGAAAACTTACATCCTGTTTGTTATGTTGATACAAGAACAGTAATGAAGCCGGAATCCGACATCCAAAAGATGGTTTATCCCGATGTTACTGATGATCGTATTTTTGGCTTTATGACCCGCTTAAATGTGTTAGACTATTTTGACACAAACAAAATAGAACAGACAAAAGCGGAGATAAAAAAACAAAATGGAACTGTTCTTGTGCTGGGTCCGGGTGCATCGTTTTTAATGGACAATGACGACCTACTGGTGTATGCCGACATGGCACGTTGGGAGATACAACTCAGAATGCGTCGGCATGAGGTTGATAACCTTGGCTTATGTAATCGAAATACAGCAGACTGGATGCTTCTTTACAAACAGGGGTATTTTGTGGACTGGAGAGCATGCGATCGTCTTAAAAAACAACTTTTTGACCGTATTGACCTTTTACTGGACACAAACATACAGGGAAACCCAAAAATGATTGATAATAAGGCGGCTCTAAAAGGATACACCCATGCAATAAGCCAGCCCTTTAGCGTTGTCCCTTTCTTTGACCCGGGTCCGTGGGGTGGACAGTGGATGAAAGAGGTGTGCAACCTCGATAAAAGCAAAGAGAACTATGCATGGTGTTTTAATTGCGTGCCCGAAGAAAACAGTCTGTTGCTGGAAGTTAGTGATGAAACAATTGAAGTGCCTTCAATAAACGTGGTTTTCAGACATCCCAAAGAGTTATTAGGCAATGCTATACATGGGCGTTTTGGAGATGAGTTTCCCATTCGTTTCGATTACCTCGACACCATAGACGGAGAAAACCTTAGTCTGCAAGTGCATCCATTAACCGAATACATTCAAGAAACATTTGGACTAAACTATACGCAGGACGAAAGTTATTACATGATGGATGCCAAAGAGGATGCCATCGTTTATCTTGGCTTAAAAGAGGGCGTAACCCCCGACGAATGTATCAACGACTTACAGAAGGCGAAAACCGAAGGTGTTTTTGATGCTGATAAACACATACAGACATGGTCGGTAAAGAAACACGACCATGTATTGATACCGGCAGGCACTATTCACTGCTCTGGTAAAAACGCTATGGTATTAGAAATAAGTGCTACGCCATATATATTCACTTTTAAGCTTTGGGACTGGGGACGTTTGGGCATGGATGGCAAACCAAGACCCATCAATTTGGAGCATGGCAAAAAGGTCATTCAATGGGACAGGACTACCCAGTGGACAAAAGAGAATTTGGTAAACTGCATTGAAAAAGTTGCTGAAGGAAAGGGCTGGATTGAAGAAAGAACCGGGTTGCATGAAAGCGAATTTATTGAAACACGTCGTCATTGGTTTACAAAAGATGTTTTCCATAAAACCTCGTTTGGCGTTGAGGTAATTTGCCTCGTTGAAGGCGATGAGGTTGTTATTGAATCGCCAGACAACAGCTTTGCCCCCTTTGTGCTGCATTATGCCGAAGTGGTTATAATCCCTGCTAATATTAAGCAATATACCGTTCGTCCTTATGGTAGCGCAGAAGGTAAAAAATGCGGAACCTTAAAAGCGTATGTGAGATCATAACCAACAATCAGTAAAAAAGAACAGCATGTTTGATAATGGCATTAATATAAAATCAAATTATACCCTATTTGCTTTCGATTATGGGAACGATTGTTTTGGACCCGAAGTTGAAATACGCACACTGAACTCTATACGAAAAAGCTTAATGGATCCGAACTGCCAAGGACCTGAAAATGTCTATTCCATTGCCATGGATGTAGGCAAAAAGGAGCACCGACAACAGCTAATAAATCAGCATTTATTGTATGGCATTGTCACCTATGCCAAAGGACGCTTAGGCAAAGAACCAGTCAGAAGTCAGGGGCATATGCATAAAAAATCAGCCTATGCCCATGGCTGGTCAACACCTGAGGTATATGAAATATGGGAAGGGAAAGCCATTATATACATGCAGGAAAAGGCTGCCGATAACCCGGGAAGATGTTTCGCCGTAGCAGGAAAACCGGGCGACGTAATTATCGTTCCGCCTTCTTGGGCACACGCAACCATCAGCGCCGATCCCGAATCGCCGCTTACCTTTGGTGCTTGGTGCGACAGAGATTATGGTTTCGATTATGACGAAGTAAGAGCACATAAAGGGCTGGCCTTTTTTCCTTTAATAGATGAAAACAACGAAATCACCTGGCGTAAAAACGTGCATTACAACAATCAGAAACTTATTGTGAAAGAGCCACGGCAATACCTCGAATTCAATCTCGAAAAGGGCAAATCTATCTATCAGCAATACACCGAGGATAAAGATAAATTTAACTTTGTGCCACGCCCCGACAGGTATGAGAAATGGTGGGATGGGTTTATTCCGTAAGGGGCAAAGATAAATGTTGAATCGGACTTTTGGGTTGTTTTGAAAAACTCAACACAATGCATTTACAATAGGTAAACTCCTTGTTTTTCTGATGACACTACGTAGAAAATCATGTTCCAAGCTAATTAAAATCCTGCTTGTATTATTCATTCCCTTCCGAATCCTTAAGGCTTATTTTTTCAATGAGGGCATCTCCTAAAAAGGAGATTTTCATGCCAACCATATGCCCCAATGCTTCATTGTATGTTGGGTTTTTCTTGGCTACTATTTTGTATTCACCGGCACTCACTATAAATAGTGGGTATCCGCATGCGCATTAATTATAATGTAAGTGTCAGATTAAGAATATTTTAATCCGAGATTACCTCCTTTATCCTTATTATTCTCTGCTGGTTTTTTAGTGAAATATCCCCATCAATGGTGATTGTGGGAATGTTTTTCTCCCCCTAATTTTGCCCTCGTAATAATGAGTAAGATCATTCTTGTTGAGATGATAAAGTGCGTGTAAGTAAAATAAGGAATATATTGTGAACCATATAAAAATGACTATTTCAACGTCTCCTCTTCGTCTGTTAGGCTCTGGCTTTCATTATTATATATCATTTCTCAAGCAACATTTTTTATACTTCTTTCCGCTACCACATAGACATGGTTCATTTCTTCCTATTGTCTGTTCTCTTTTTATAGTTTGATTCTCTATTTGTTTCATTTTTGGTCTTTTCCCTCCAAATGA
>CAYSRH010000283.1:0-3253 GCA_964433245.1 uncultured Bacteroidales bacterium
TTAATCATAGCTGCGTGTGTGTCTCAATATTAATTTCAGACATAGTCTGTTTCATTAAATCATCTACAAAAGCAATGCCAAAGGATTAAAAGAAAAAAAAATGCCATTTTGACACATAATGATCAAAATGGCATTTCCAATAATCGTTCTTATTTGCTTATTCCTTCACAGCTCTCACCCAAAGAGCAGAGCGAGCCGGCACAGCAACAGAGAATGCATTATTTTGCACATTCAAGAGATTCCCTTCGATCAGTTCTTCAGCAGAAACATATTGGATAAAATCAGAAGACACCTGCACATTTTCTTCTTCTCCTTCATTGATAAAAATATAATGATCTGCTTCAGGGGCGCTTCTTCTGAACACCATTGTACCCTCAGCACCATGCACATCAAACTGTGTTCTGTAGTTGCCCATAGCATATTTTACAATCAAGTTTTCCATCTCTTCTTTTCCCGGTCTGAAAACGTACCTACCTGCTTCGAAGTTAAAATAAGTAATAGTGCCATCACCGTATGTATGATTCAGAACAGCAGGCGTTCCATTATCAAATCTTTCAACAATTTCTGCTGTAGTAACTTCAATATCACCAAAACCGGAATTCTCAAACACATGTCCATTTAGTGTTTTTGGGTGATAAAATGTATGATAATAATTTCTGTTTATAAAACCAAATAACTGTTCAAAATCAGAACCATAATGCTGTTTATTTAAACGACCATAATCATCCATCATCAAAAGAGCAAAATCCGCAACCAGTCGTCCTCCATTGGCCACATATTCCTTTAGAAAAGTAACTGTTTCTTCATTCAAAGCAATTGTATAAGGAAGATAAATAATAGGATAACGATCAGCCAATCCTGCTACCAAATCACACTCTGTTACATTCTCAAAAGGTATATGGTTATTCATCATCGCACGGGAAACTCCGATACGAGCCTCAGAATGGTACTGTCTGAATTGATTGTCTCTATCTGTATCATAGACAAACGTTGATAAAGGATACATTCCCAGCGACAATCGTCCCAGCATAGCTTCTGTTTCCCATGAGTAAAACAAACCAATTGCAGGTTCATCCATTGATTCCCATAATTCGAAGCGTTGTTCCTGAAGTATCTTTGAGATATGACCGGCTTCATAAGCACGTTCGGAAGGAGTTCCCTGTATTGTCGTCAGGGCATACTCACCCAATTCCCATCCTTCTGCACGACCATTCCATGTCCAAATGCCAACTCCTTTCAATCCGGCAGCTATGTAGGAACACATTAACTGTCGCATTATTTTACCATCATGTGGTGCCGGATTATAACCACTAAAGAATGTAGGACCTCCTCCAGATTCCCATGTAGCAGCCCATCCACCTTTAAACATATCTGCAATAATTCGGGATTGCATATAAACCGGTTTTGTCACTTCGCCATCTACAAGAAAGAAATGATGTGGCAAATGAATTGATGCATAAAAAGACCCTCCTACAGCTGCCGATTTTGCCTGTCCTTCCAGATCCCATGTATTGGCAGCTTGATTTTCAAAT
Organism: uncultured Bacteroidales bacterium; assembly: GCA_964433245.1. Lineage (GTDB taxonomy): Bacteria > Bacteroidota > Bacteroidia > Bacteroidales > JBBRXJ01 > CAYSRH01. Next base: position 1,533 of record CAYSRH010000283.1, read on the forward strand.
AGTTGATGACCTCCTGTACGCTCAGGCTCAATAGAATCCCATGCTGTCAGAAACTTCATTATGTAATTATAATTTTCAACAATCAGGCTTGATTGGAAACGCATAGCATCTCGAAATCTTCTAAAGTCATGTGATTTTTTACCAATCAAATTTCCATATTCATCGTAGTCTTCTCCTTTGAGCATATTCGCTGCATCCATAAAGGTTTGCACCTTGTCTAAATCAGGAATAAATCCTTCATTCCACGCTTTTTTTAACACATCCATGGTTCCATAAGTATTCCTAAGCCAATCAGCAAAAGCAGGGATCAGCCTTTCCGGTAACCAGGGGCTATTACGTCCGGGCTCTCCTTTTCCTTGCTTCACGCTTGCCATAAAAGCTTTTACTTTTGCCTCTTTTTCTTGTTCTGTGGCAACACGGGGACGTATCACATGTTCTGTCTGATATTCAATCATTCGTGGATCATTTTGTATGGCAGGCATATTTTGTCTGTTTACTTCCATTTCAATGCCCAGTTCATCTACCAACTCCTGTGTAATATCAGCCCAACCACCGATACCATAGTACCAGGGAGAAATACCAACATCCAGAGCTGCATGATATACCTGTTCCATATATCCTTCAGGATTGCCCGGCTTTCTTAACAACACCTGTTTCAACGCAGTAAATCCAAGGTCACGCATCACTTCAAATTCTTTAATGGCAGAATCGAGATTTTCATCTCTTTGCTGATAATAAACAACACCCACCGGAAAAGGTTTGATATTTCGTAAACGTTCCTGCATAGGGGTGCGATTTAAATCCCAAAATTTCTTCGTTAAAAACGGATCATCAGGATTTCTTTCTTTCTGCACATCATTAATGGAGATACCTGAAACTGTCTCTCTCGTTTTCTCGTTCTCTTTACATCCTGTGAGAATGCAAAACACAATCAATACACTCAACAAGCAATTTGTTCTTTTCATTTTACTTTATTTTTAGTTATACATTATTATTAACCTTCCTTTGATCTGAAAATCATTAAATCCCACATGTTCTTTTATCCAGGAAAAAGTTTTTTTCTGATAAAAAAACACATGTGTAGGGTCAGTCTTATAATACCATCGCTGAAAATCCATTTCAGGATAAAACATTTCAGTCATGCAATACAACCTGCCCCGGGGCTCCAGCAAATTCTTCAAACGATTAAACTCCCTGTAAGGATAGTGAAAATGCTCTATTACCTCACAGCAGGCAATATAATCATATTTTTTCTGTAACAATTGTGGTTCATCATAAAAAAACGGGTCATATTGCACAATATCATATCCTTTGTCCTGCAATAATTTTGAAATAACAGGACCTGTTCCTGCACCAAAATCCATTCCCTGATGCTGTGGTGTAAAATCAAAAAGGACAGACTGAACAATTGGAGAAACAAACTCTTGATATCTGATATCTTCCACATCATTATTGTGCTCCATATATCGTTTTTTCTCAGCATCCAGATCAGGATAATGCTTTCTGTCAAGAAAAACACCACAACATTTTCTACATAAATAAAAAAAACGACCTTCGTGCTTTTGAAAAAAATCTCCCTTGCCATCACAAAGTGGACAAGATGCTGTATATTTCTTATAATTATCCTGCACAATTGACACAATATACACTTTCTGGTTTTATCAATATACGTCCCAAAGGAATCGTTTGCCTGCATTTTACACATATACCAAAACCGGGCT
>CAYSRH010000284.1:0-3247 GCA_964433245.1 uncultured Bacteroidales bacterium
ACTCCCTGGCATTTTTTTCCAGGAGAGCTTTAAGCTTATCGTAATCTGATTTTTCAATTTTACCTTTAACCTTGAAGGCCACCAGGTTGTTCTTTGTAAAATCCAATATTTTAAACATGTGGTTTTAGTTTTTTTGGTTAAGATTATCTAAATAGTCCTGCTATAGCCGCTATCATTAGGACAACCAGAAAAATCCAAAAAATTGTGCTAATGGCAAGTACTGGTAATTCCTCATCTGTGGTTTCCGGGATGTTTTCCCGTTCCGGGCGTTTTGTCCGGTATCGGGGTGGACTAGCTGCAGCTAGTAGAAGGGCGAACAGTATGACAACTGCCAATATAGGCACCCAGGCAACGTCATAAATAACAGGACCGATGGGTTCTATCCAGGCTGACGCAGCAATCCCTGCTAAAACAAGAATTATTATAAATGTCCAAAAACTGCCCCATGGGCCAGTATATTTAAACAGATAGTAGAAAAACGCACCCACAAAAAGTGCAAGTACAATGCTGATTAAAATTTCTGCAAATAAATACATAGCTTAATTTTTTAAGGGTTTAAAAAAATTTAGTTGTTTTAATTCTGTTGGTTACATTGAAAAGAACATGCCAGAAAAAGATGCATAATAAGAAAACCCCTTCACAGACCACTGTGTCGACAATTTTCTTCTATTTTCAAGATGTTAGGTTCGAATGAATTTGGGGAGTATCTTCTCTTTTTTGGGGCAGGTTGGGTAGTAATCTCCACAAAGTACCTGAATTTCTATAATGCTTGTATTGCTCCTATTTTATTGCTACATGCCAAACTGACCCTGTAATCCTTTGATAATATATGCAAAATGCCCCGGTTAAATCATAATAATCGCGCCGTGGTATAGTAATTGAATAATGAAGGATACATTCAAAAATATTTAATACTAATTATAACATTAAAAACGAAAAATTATGGCACTTAAAAAAGTTTGGATCGAAGAAGACTGCACTGCATGTGAACTTTGCATTGACATCTGCCCGGATGTATTTGAGATGGGTGATGATACTGCTGTTGTAAAAGAAGATGCAAATCTTACTGAATTCGAGGATGAAATTAAAGAAGCTGCTGACAGCTGCCCTGTAGAAGTAATAATGTATGAAGAGTAAGTAAGTAAATCAGCAAAAGCAACCAGTTATGACATTTACTATTTCAAGTCCGGCATTTGAAGAAGGTTTTAAAATTCCAACTGTTCACACATGCGACGGAGATAATATTTCTCCTCCGTTATGGTGGGAGGGTGAGCCCAAAGAGACTGTTAGCTTCGCCTTTATCCTGGAAGATCCTGATGCACCTAATGGTACTTTTACACATTGGTTGCTATATAACCTACCTCCCAGCTGCCATGAGCTGGAAAAGATTATCCCTATTCGTAAAAAATTGGAAAATGGTGCTATCCAGGCCAAAAATGATTTTGGAAAAATTGGCTACGGCGGACCATGTCCGCCAAAAGGAGAAGAGCACCGATATTTTTTCAGGATTTTTGCCTTAAAAAAGAAATTACCTCCTGAGTCAATTCAGAATGGCACTGAGTTTTATAAAGCTTTAAACGGATTGATTATCGATAAAGCTGAATACATGGGCACATATTATAAAAAAACATGATAAAAAAACAGGAGACTTTATGCATAAATATATTCGATTTTTTAACGACTTATCCAATCAGGACACAGCAGAAGTAGGAGGTAAAAATGCATCACTCGGCGAAATGATAAGCATTCTCGGACCCAAAGGTGTTCGTATTCCCGCCGGCTATGCAACTAAATCTGTGGCTTATTGGGATTACCTGGAGCACAATGGATTGCGGGAAAAACTAACCGGAATTCTTAACAACCTGGATAAAAAGGAATTCAAAAACCTGAAGCAAACGGGTAAAAAGGCCCGTGATCTCATCATGAATGGTGAATTTCCATCTGAACTGGCCAATAACATCAAAGAAGCCTATAGAAAACTTAAGGAGGAAGAAAAAGCTTTAAGTAGCGTGGCGGTCAGAAGCAGTGCTACTGCAGAGGATCTACCGGAAGCATCATTTGCGGGACAACATGATTCATTTATGAACATAAAGGGTCCGGAGAAGACCCTTGAGGCCTGTAAAAAATGTTTCGCTTCACTATTTACCAACCGGGCCATCCGTTACCGTGAACACAATGGCTTTGATCATATGAAGGTAGCTATCTCTGCAGGAGTGCAGAAAATGGTGCGTTCAGATAAAGCTTCGGCCGGGGTAATTTTTACCATTCTACCAGAGAGTGGTTATGAGGAAGTTATATTTTTAACCGGAGCCTGGGGACTTGGTGATAACGTGGTACAGGGAGCAGTAAATGCAGACGAGTTTCATGTTTTTAAACCCTCCCTGCGAAAAGGAATGAGGGCCATCATATCAAAGAAAACCGGCACCAAGGAAAAAACCATGGTATATGCCCAACGTAATAAAAACAGCAATGCAACTACAAAAAATATAAAGACTCCTCTAAAAAAGCGAAAAATATTCGTTCTTAACAATGAGGAGATAGAGCAATTGGCGGTTTGGGCCCTGGAAATAGAAGACCACTATGGCATGGCCATGGATATAGAATGGGCCAAAGACGGCGAAAGCGATGAGCTATATATTGTACAGGCCCGTCCCGAAACCGTACATAGCAGTGACGAAAAATCAACTATTAAGGAATACAGACTAGAAAATGAAGGTAAAGTGCTTGCAACAGGTACAGCCATTGGTGAAAAAATTGCCAAGGGTGTAAGCCGCATTCTTAGCTCACCTGATGAAGCTGACAAGCTGAAGGAGGGTGATGTGTTGATAACCGAGATCACCAATCCGGATTGGGATAATGTAATGAAAAAAGCCAGTGCCATTGTCACCAATAGTGGAGGACGCACCAGCCATGCAGCCATTGTGGCAAGGGAACTGGGTGCTGTTGCAGTGGTAGGAACCGAGAATGCCACTGAAACCATAAAGGACGGGCAGGAAGTTACCATTTCATGTGCTGAAGGTGAAAAAGGAAAAATCTATGAGGGCGCTTTGGAGTGGGAAGAGGAAGAGATTGATTTTGAAAATTATGATGAGCCCAATACAGAAGTCATGCTGATATTGGCTGATCCTTCCATTGCCTATTCTTACAGCACCTATCCAGTGAAAGGTGTGGGCCTGATGCGGCTGGAGTTCGTTATCAACAATACCATCCAGATCCATCCGCTGGCACTTCTTAATTTTGATACGCT
>CAYSRH010000285.1:0-3244 GCA_964433245.1 uncultured Bacteroidales bacterium
AGGAGCATCATCTCGGCCCCGCCGACATAGGGCAAAATGGCGGTCTGGTAGGTCTAAGAATGAAATGGGAACAATGATGCATAGTTTTGTGGCGATGGGGGTGATGACAGTTCTATGGATTATCGTAGGTTATTCTATGAGTTTTGGTTCAAATGTTCTTGGTGGCTGGTTTGGGTGGAGCTCTGATTATTTTTTCCTTCGTGGTATTGATACATCCATTATGGAGGGCGGAATTCCTGAATATGTTTTTACCATGTTCCAGGGAAAGTTTGCAATTATTACGCCTGCTCTTATAGCAGGGGCTTTTGCTGAACGGGTAAGATTCAAGTCTTTTATTGTATTTATTGTATTATGGGGTGTTTTTGTATATAATCCCCTTTGTCACTGGGTATGGGCTGATGATGGTTTTTTGTTGAATATGGGAGCTGACGGGGCGATTGATTTTGCAGGAGGTACGGTTGTTCACATCTCTGCCGGAATCAGTGGTTTGGTTGCTGCGATTTACATTGGAGCAAGAAGAGGTTATCCGATAAGTTCTTACAGACCCAGTAATTTGGTTATGACAATGATGGGAGCCGGTTTATTATGGGTTGGTTGGTTTGGTTTTAATGCAGGAAGTTCACTGACCAGTGGATTGGAGACGGCACAGGCACTAACAGCAACGCAGATATCGGCTGCTTCAGGTGCTTTAATGTGGATGTTATTGGAGGGATATCACACAAAGAAAGCCACAGCGCTTGGATTTGCTTCCGGAATTCTTGCCGGTCTGGTTGCCATTACTCCGGCGGCAGGTGTTGTACAACCTTATGGTGCTTTGATTTTAGGGGCAATATCATCCATTATTTGTTATCTTTTCATTGTTTACAAGGAAAAATTAGGATATGATGACACGCTCGATGCTTTTGGAATTCATGGTGTTGGAGGTATTGTGGGTGCGATTATGCTTACATTTTTTATTCGCGATAGCTGGATGGAAAATGCGGCTGTTTTGGCTGGAGGTAGTTGGAGTATGTGGCAGCAATTGGGTGTACAGGTTGCAGCTGTTGCTATTGCAATTCTTTATGCAGCCATTGTCACACTTGTTATTATATGGGTTATTAATAAGGTCATGGGTTTCCGTTCTTCTGATGAAGATGAATTGAAGGGATTGGACACATCATACCATGGTGAGCGTGGATATGGCATGATGAATCCTAATTAATAATTAAAAAAAGTCCAACAATAATAATTCAAACACTTAAAATAGAAAAAAATGAAATTAATAACAGCAATTATACGTGAGCATCAATTGGACAAGGTGCATGAAGAATTAATCAATGCCGGTATTACACGTATTACAGTGATACGCGTATCCGGACATGGAAATCAAAAAAGGGAACAGGTTTTCCGGGGACAGGTTGTTGTTCCCGGGTTAATTCCCAAAATCAAAATAGAAATAGCGGTAAATGATGATTTTGTTGAAACAACGATTGAGACCATTGTGAAAGCAGCCCGTACCGGCGATGTCGGGGACGGAAAAATATTCGTTATTCCAATGGAAGAATGTATCCGAATCAGGACAGGAGACAGGGGAGGTACTGCCATATAGTTATTATATTTCTTTCTTTTTATTAAGCGTTTCGCATTTTTAATGTCATTTACTTCCCCGTTTTTTCTTGTAGGACATAATGCGGAACGCTTTTTTTTAATTTTATAAAAAAAAGAGGCAGCAAATAAAAAAAATGTAAAATTACATTGTATATTTGTATTTACAGTATTCACTTAAATAGTTATAACAATGAAAAAAACAAAAACAATTGCTATCGTTTTATCTTCTGTTCTATTGATATTTGGTGCTTGCAAAAAGGAAACAGGAGTCACCCTGCCATCGCAGGAAACGCATTTTGATTTATCTGATTTGGGACTTCAAACTGCTGAATTATATTATGAGTATGAAAACGGTCATTATGAACAATATAAATCAGGAGAGGAATCTTGTACATATAAGCCTGTACTTGTTTTTCATTCAGCGAATGACTGCAATCCCTGGGATTCTGTAAATATTATTTATTTCTCGTTTAGCAGTTCACTGACCGGGGAAGGTGTGTATAATATTGGTCCCTCTATTACGGAGTGTGGTTTAGGAATCAACATGATTCCTGAGGAGCAGGACGGTGTTTTCGACCTGAATGCCAAACGAGGCACTCTTATTATTCATTCATATAAAGAAGATGAATGGGATTCCGAAATTTCATTTGAATTTGATGTAACATTTACAAATGGGCAGACACTTTCGGGTGAATACGAAGGATATCTTTGTGTTACTTTTGATTATTTTGATTAAAGAAGAAGTATTTATGAAAAAGTGAGAGGCTGTCCGGTGTAAGGGCGGTCTCTTTTTATATTGATAGGATTATATTAATTTATAAGCAATTCACTTTCTCCCATGTACCGTTCCGCATCTACAGCAGCTTTACAGCCCATTCCGGCTGCTGTTACGGCCTGTCTGTAAACCGAGTCGGCCACATCACCGGCAGCAAAAACACCGGGCACATTGGTGTGGGTTGATGTGCCTTCTACATAGAGATAGCCTGTGTCGTTCATTTTGAGATAGGGCTTGAATATTTCTGTATTGGGTGTATGTCCGATAGCCAGAAAAAATCCATCTATGGGCAGTATCTTTTCTTCGTTGGTTTTGTTGTTGAAGACTCGCACTCCGTTTACGGTTTGGTCTCCCAGTATTTCAAGTGTCTCATTGTTAAAAAGCACTTTAATGTTGGGCGTGTTGATAACCCTTTCCTGCATCACCTGAGAGGCACGCATATGATCTTTTCGTATAATAAGGTACACTTGTTTGGCTAATCCTGCCAGGTAAGTGGCTTCTTCAGCGGCTGTATCGCCACCACCAACAACTGCTACAGTTTGTCCTTTATAGAAAAAACCATCACAGGTAGCACATCCTGATACGCCTGATCCTTTGAATTTTTCTTCGGACGGAAGTCCGAGGTATTTTGCTGTCGCGCCTGTGGCAATGATGACGGATTCTGCTTCTATTGTATGTGATTCATCAAATACAACTTTGTGAGGTGGTTTAGAAAAGTTTACCGAGGTAGCTACGCCAAAGCGTACATCGGTCCCAAATTTTTCTGCCTGATTTTTCAGGTCTTCCATCATTGCTGTTCCGGAGATACCTTCTGGATATCCCGGAAAATTTTCAATTTCTGTTGTTGTTGTAAGTTGCCCACCCGGTTCCAAACCATCAATT
>CAYSRH010000286.1:0-3244 GCA_964433245.1 uncultured Bacteroidales bacterium
GGCAGGAAAAAATACAGACAAAAACACTGAAATCAGGATCAGAAGACAACAAATATCTTGTTTTGCCTTTTTTTGATGATTTTTCATACACAGGTCCCTACCCTGATCAATCCAAATGGGAAGACAAACATGTTTATGTAAACCATACCCTCGCTGCTGATCCCCCAACAATAGGATTGGCAACTTTTGATTGTCTCGACAAAAACGGGAATTTCCATCTGTATGCAGGAAGCGTATCTTTTCGTTCTGACTCACTGACAAGCAAAAAAATTGATATGGCAAGGCTACAAAAAAAAAGAGTTGCCGGTGATAAATTATATTTCTGTGATTCTGAAATACCTGTTTCTGATTCCCTTTACTATAAAGATGACGATAACAACTATTTTCCTCTTACTACGCCAGACTATTTGTATGATATCTCACAAACGCTATATACAAAGAACGATTACCTGGTATTTACCGATACGCTTTGTGTATATGACAAGAGAGGTGATTCCCTCAACAAATTTCCTCCATATAACTACTATGATGTTTCTGCAGCAGATTCCATTATACTCAGTTTTTTTTGTCAACCCGAGGGACTAACTGACGATCTTGATCCTGAAGATTCTTTACTCATCGAATTTTTTGACCCCATAGACAGTGTATGGAACAATGTTTACGCTTTACCCGGATTAGAAGAAGTGAAATGGAATTACATTGCTATCCCGATCGTAGAAGAAAATTATTTTAATCCCGGATTTCAATTCAGAATCGTTAATAAAGCCCGGATTTCCGGAGAACAATCCATTCCGGGGAAAATTGGGAATTTTGACCACTGGCATTTGGATTATATTTATCTGGATCATAGCAGAAAAAGCAGTTTCCAAACAATTAATGATGCAGCATTTGCAAGCAATCCGGGTACAATCATCAAAACCCTTCGTTCTCTTCCATGGCTCCATTTCCGAAATACAACAGCCTACAATACATTACGGCAGAACAGTTTTCCTTTCTCTCTCAGGAACCTGAGTGATTTCACCATGTGGTTCTACAATATTCAAATCGAAACCAACCTTTATCCGGAAGGAACACAAGTGCATCTTGATGTCTTGGGAGACTTTGAATTAAACTTTTCGGACACCCTCATAAAATTCAATGAAGCATACAACTACTTATTGGATGAGCCTCCTGCATACGACTCTCTTGCCTTTTTCATTAAGGCCCATTTTAATCCGTCCTTTGACAACACAATCAATAAAGATATAAATTCTGTCAATGACACCATTTCTTTTGTACAGAAATTTTACAACTACTATGCTTACGATGATGGATCTGCCGAAAGCGGCTACGGAGTCCCCTGTCCTATCCCCCTTGAAACAAGAATAGCAAACCGTTTTCAAATCTACCGGACTGACTCACTACGAGGCATCGATATTTTATTCAATTCTTCTTTATATGCAGATGAACTGGACAATCAACCTTTTAAAATTGCTGTGTGGGAAGATAACAACGGACCATCAAAACAATTCTACATCATGGAATATGATGCATCAGGAAATAGGCTGTATCCTGGGAAAAGAGGCTCATTGGAGTTTAAACGCTACAGATTTCCCGAAGCTGTATATCTGCCGGCGGGCACATACTACTTTGGTATCATCCAGAATGACGGAGAATTCATTAACATGGGATTGGATAAAAACACAAACCAATCTGCCAAGATCTACTACTTTTACAACAATAACTGGTACAACTCAAAAGTCAATGGATCATTAATGATACGCCCTTTGTTTGGTGCACCTCTTCCGGTCAATAATCCGGTCAATAAACAAGATAAAAAAGACCTTAGAATATATCCAAATCCGGCACAAGATTACCTTAACATTCATTTGTCTTCTTTCTCCGGCATGTTTTCATATCAAATCATCTCAATTCAAGGCAAGGTAATTCTTTCCGGAGATTCTTATTCCACATCTCTCGACATTAGCAATTTGCCTGCTGGCGTTTATTTGATCCGCATCATAGAAAAAAATCAACATTACACCTCGAAATTTATTAAATCCCATTAATAAACTCCAATGAATGAAACTGCATTTGATGAGTTGAATGAATCAGGAGAACTTTACGAACACCATCGTTTTGAGGTAGATAAAGGACAATCATCATTGCGGATTGATAAATTCCTCGTCAACAGGATAGAAAATGCTTCCCGCAACAAGATCCAGGCAGCAGCCTCTGCAGGCAATATCCTGGTGAACGAGCAACCTGTCAAACCCAACTACAAGGTGAAACCGATGGATACCATCTCCATTGTTATGTCCTATCCTCCGAGGGAAATAGAAATAATACCGCAAAATATTCCGCTTGATATTCTTTATGAAGATGACGAACTTATTGTCGTGAATAAAGCAGCCGGAATGGTCGTGCATCCCGGATATGGAAATTATACAGGCACACTGGTAAATGCCCTCACCTTTCATATACAGGAAAGCCCTTTGTTCAAAGAAAAAAACGAACGCCCGGGATTGGTACACAGGCTTGACAAAGATACTTCCGGCGTTATGGTTGTTGCAAAAACAGAATTTTCACTGAACCACCTGGCGAGGCAATTTTTTGAAAGAACAAGCGGAAGAACATATCAGGCGCTTGTATGGGGAGACATTAAAGAAGATGAAGGAACCATCACAGGAAATCTTGCCAGAAGCCTTCAGGACAGAAAACGAATGAAAGTATTTGATGATCCGGACATAGGAAAACATGCGGTAACACATTATAAAGTGCTTGAAAGATTCTCTTATGTTACTTTGACTGAATGTAAACTGGAAACCGGAAGAACACATCAAATAAGAGCACACATGCAACATATAGGACACACACTTTTTAATGATGCACGATACGGAGGCAATGCCATACTGAAAGGAACGACATTTACCAAATACAAACAATTCATTCACAACTGTTTTGAAATTATGCCAAGAACTGCACTGCATGCGCAATCTCTTGCATTTGATCACCCTGTCCGGAAAGAGAGAATGCAATTCGAAATCCCCATGCCGGAAGATATGCATAAGGTATTAGAAAAATGGCGTGTTTATACAGATAACAGAATTTAAGATTCTTAAGAATCATATAACAAGAGAATCTCTACTTTTATTAACAAAATCAATAATGTCCGATTAAATTCCAACAGGTCACCGCTACGCGGTTATGGTACTTCATCTATTTCATATGTTTATAATTTATTTTCAATGGTCATATGGAGCTC
>CAYSRH010000287.1:0-3243 GCA_964433245.1 uncultured Bacteroidales bacterium
CGTTTCCATCAAAAACAGTTGTTAAATCAATAAAGTTTCCTGCAAGATCAATATATTCAGGTGATTGTAAAAGCTCCAAAACCGCAGGATATAAATGCCGGTAAGGAACAAGGTATTCGTTACTTAAATCAAGATGATCCAGATAAGGTTCTCCAAAAGCTGCATTTGGCTGTAAAGCACAAATATATATTCCTCCATTCTGTTCAACCAGCAATTTTGTTGCCATCCAGCTATCCAACAAGGCCTTAGCCACTTTTTTTGTTCTTTCAGGCGTTATCTCATAATACATACTGTATTGTTCTTTCGCGTTTTTTCTTTTTAATCTGAACAAAAACTCTTCTATCGGTCCAAATAAAAAATTTCTAAAAGACAATTTATAATTGCTTTTTCTGTCCATTCCTTTCATAACAGACTTAATTTGATATTCTCTGTTATGTGATATGGCTTGCTGTGTAGCAATAAATCCGGATCTCTCATTTACTCCTGAATAAGAAATCACAATCGCTGGTCTCAGACCTTCATTCATTTGTAACAAAAGAAAAATATAGTTTTGGAATGCACGATAACCGGATTCTGCCAGATTAATCGTCTTATATCTACCTTTTGAAACTTCCGAAAATAATGCAGGAATTGTGTTTTCACTATTTGATCCTGTCCCCCACATTGTTGACCCCCCAAGAAAAACAACCAACAAAGAGTTTTCGTCCGTTAATTCAGATTGTGGCGTATAGCGGAGTCCTTTTTTTGTAATCTCAATGGTTTCTCCTGAATATTCACCTCTTCTCCAACCAATGTAAGATGAATATTCTGTTGGTAATTCATGGAATTCTACGAAGTGTTTACTTCCCCAATCAATATCTTCATAATTAGGAAGCCCCGGTGTTTTATTAAAAATACCTTGGTCCGGTTTTAATGCCTGGTAACTTTGATAAACGATAATTGATCCAATGTTCAGGAGAAGAAGAAGTCCGATAAGTACCAGGACATTGATGAAAATTATTTTAATTATTTTTTTTATCATTTGAAAACCTTTTTTAATCCAATTTAAATTTTTCCATCCATTTTTCCCTGTTCTCCCAGTCGGGTTGCTCAGTTTTCTTTAACAAGAAGTTGTTGATAACGAGATAATCCATTTCTGTTCTCATAAAACATTTATAGGCATCTTCCGGCGTACAAACGATTGGTTCACCCCTGACATTAAAACTTGTATTTACAACAATTCCATAGCCTGTTTTTTTCTTAAATGCATGAATGAGTTGCCAGTACTCAGGATTTGTTTCTTTATGTACCGTCTGAACCCGTGCTGAAAAGTCTATGTGTGTAACTGACTGTATATCACTCCTCTCAAAATACAGTTTTGTCCAAAGGTCAAGATCATTGTAGTTGTCCGGAAGTTTTTTTCTTCTTTCTTTTTTAATATCAGCAATCAGCAGCATGTAGGGAGATGCAACAGGCAGATCAAAGAAGTTTTTTGCGTTCTCAATAAGTACTGCCGGGGCGAACGGTCTAAATCCTTCCCTGTACTTTATCTTAAGATTTAGTTTTTTTTGCATCTCTTTATTCCTGGGGTCACCTAATATGCTACGATTTCCAAGTGCCCGTGGACCAAATTCCATTTTTCCCTGAAACCAGCCTGTGATATTTCCCTTATCCAGTAAATCAGCAACGTTTGCACACAAATGTTCAAATGATTCAAATCGCTCATACACTGCTTTGTGTTTCTTAAAAGCAAGAACTACCTCTTTGTCTGAAAAACCGGGACCCAGGTATGTCCCTTTCATCATATCATGAGTTGCAGGTATCTCCCTTTCATGTCCATAATACATATGATATACTGCCTGTGCAGCCCCCAGGGCACCACCGGCATCACCTGCAGCAGGTTGAATGAATATATCATTATATATCTTTTCCTGCACCAGTTTCCCATTTGCTACACAGTTGAGTGCTACACCACCTGCCATGCATAAATAATCTGAGCCGGTAATTTTTTTGGCTTCTTTTGCCATCTTGATAACAATCTCTTCTGTTACTTTCTGTATGGCATAAGCAAGATTACAATGTTTTTGTTCGATTTTCCCGTCAGGTTTAACAGGAGGAAAACCAAACAGGTTCTTCCACCTGCAACTATTCACCATTTTTAATCCTGTTGTATAATTAAAGTATTTTTGGTTCAACCATATTGACCCGTCATCTTTTACAGATACTATTTCCTCTTTTATGAACCGAATGAAATCCCTTGTTTGTTGTGCATCTTTGTTTCCGTAAGGAGCCAATCCCATTAGCTTATACTCACCCGAATTAACCCTGAAACCCAAATAATAAGTGAAAGCAGAATAAAGCAGTCCAACGGAATGAGGAAATTTCATTTCTTTAAGCATCTTTATTTTGTTGTCTTTGCCATGACAAATGGTAGCCGTTCCCCACTCACCCACTCCATCTATGGTCAGAATAGCTGATTCTTTATAGGGTGAGGAATAAAAAGCACTTGCCGCATGAGATAAATGATGTTCGGAGAATAAAAGTTTTAACTTCTTCTTGTCATATTGTTCAATTTCAGACAAACCTTCGTAAAGCAACTTTTTCAAAAACATTTTTTCTTTCAGCCAAACAGGGATGGAAACGATAAATTGACGTAATCCTTTTGGGGCAAAGGCATAATAAGTTTCTAACAAGCGTTCAAATTTCAGCAGGGGCTTATCATAAAATACAACGGCATCAAGTTCATCAATAGTCAATCCTGCATATTCCAGGCAATATCCAGCCGCATTCACCGGGAAATCCGGGGTGTGCTTTTTACGGGTAAATCTTTCTTCCTGGGCTGCTGAAACAATTTCCCCATCAACAATTAACGCAGCTGCCGAATCATGATAAAAAGCCGATATTCCCAATATTTTTCTCATCGTTTTATATGGTTGTCCCACCATTATTTCAAAAACTATTTATCTGATGCTATAAACAAGACAAATATCAATATTACAAATTTTTCTTTTATATGCTTTTTTTTTACAGCAATTGTACGGGAAAATTTATTGGTGATCATTTCTTGGTCTTGATGCAATAGCAATGATCTTATTTCTGTCAAAATACAAAAATATATTAAAAGCAAGCCCTACCATAGCATATATGACCAGACTGATAAAAAAATCCTGAAAAAACAAATATCCGACATAAATCGCCATAACTCTCGCAATCAGAAGAAAAATATTATAGATCAATAAACGGTTTTGTTTGCCAACGATAGAA
>CAYSRH010000288.1:0-3233 GCA_964433245.1 uncultured Bacteroidales bacterium
AGCTCCAATGAAAATATCAATCCACCAAGACTCTTCGAGGAATGTGGAAAAGCATCGGCCTTTAAAGTGTATGGTTTGAACAATAGCACCAATAAAAAAAGGCAGAAAGTCATTATAATTTTGTTCATTTTGTAAGCAGTTAAACCACCTATAGAGCTAAATTCTCAGTGGTTAATTAGAGTCTGTCCATAAAGTCCTCCGTGTTCCTCAGTGATTTCCTTTGTGTCCTCAGTGGTTAATATTATATGTCTGAGCCACAGAGTTACACAGAGAATAAAAACAGAGTTCCACAGAGTAAACTATTAAGCATGGATTATTTTTTAGACTTTATGGACAGACTCTAATTAATAATAAGTTGTTTTGTTATAAAATTATTACCATCTCTAATTTTCAAGAGGTATATACCTTGTAAGTTTCGATGCATATTGATTTCAATAATCCCTTTCCTGGATCGAAAATATTTTTGTTCCACAACTTCCCCTTTCATTGAAATAAGATCTATAAGAATATCATTTTTTATTTCTGAGTCATTAAAATGAACATATAATCTTTTTGTACAAGGATTTGGATATATATTGATTTCTGATTCTCCCATATTATACGCATCATCTGTAAGGCTTGTTGAATCGTTCACTACAAAATTTAAAGTAGTGTCATTAAAATTCAATATTTTTCCTACATCAAATAATTTATGATCTAAAATATATTCACCTGCTGTTAATTTACCAATATTTACCGTATCAATAAAATTTGTAATGAATGAACTTGTATCTATTGATCCCGATTCTATATAAAGGACTAAATCAGTTCCGATAAATATATAGGAGGTAATGCTAATAGAATTTTTATCAATAGTAAATTCTGTTTCTGGTGGATTAAATGGGTGAATTTCTTTTCCTATTGCTTTGTAATGAATAATAAATTGAATGCTGTCTTTCTCTGTAATGGAAGAAGGCATTAACTTAAATTCCTTGATAATAAAAGATTGACTTGACTGTCCATACATATTTACATTATTTCTAAAATGAATACGATTGTTTTTTTTATCAAACTGGAATGGAAGTGTAAGGTCAATTACCTTGGGATAGAACTGAACCATTTTGCTTCTAAATACTGGATTGTTGTTAGAAGTTAGTTCATTCCGCTTGCCATTGTTCCCAATTCTATAATACTTATTGGTATTTCTATCTTTAAAAACAAAATACATCCCTTTATAACCTTTGATATAATAAAATCCATCCACATCCCTATAATATAGATTTGTCTTCCATAAAATGTTAAAATTACTGTCTAATTTATATAAATCCTTTAAACTCTTTAGATATATACCTTGCGTATTGTTCCCAACATACTTTCCGATATCAATTCTACGAATCGGGAAATCTATAGTACCCTCAGGTTCAAGAACTCTTTCATATTCAACTCTATTCGTTTCTACATTGTACCGGATGAGCCTGGGATCTTTAATCCGTGTAATAAGTGGTCTACCAACCTGAGCAAGCCCCTTCCTTTTCTGCCTCATAAATTTGGTTTGAGCTTCGTTAAACTGGTTGACTCTTTTTTCATATTGTTGCGAGTCGATCTTACTTGCTTCATAATCACGATAAAGTTTGAATTTTTCCTTGCTAATGCTGTCCACGCCCTTAGAATAGTCTTCCATTTTTTTTGCAAACTGCTCATTCTTTACCAATTCGGCATCCCAGGTATATATTATTATCCTTTCTTCATCGAACCAATCTGCCCGAAACTTATGATATTCATTTTGTATAGGCAACAACTGGCCGTTATCCAGGTTTAATACTCCAAGGTTATGACCGCTGTCTAAATCAGGGTCACTCTGGTATCCGTCAATTATTGTTAATAAATACCTGCCATCGGGTGATATCTTATATAATCCTCCCAGCATGGTGGCCTTCCATTGTATTTTCTTATCCGGAATGGAATAAGAAATAATCTCATCCTTTATCCACTGACTGTGGCGTCCTTTAAGATGTTTGGTTATTACCACGGCCTGATCATTTCTTTCATTGGGCATGATATTTTTAAGATGGGATGTATCTGTACCTGCTTCTACTTCAAATATTCCATTGCCTAAGGTGTCATATAATATTCCCCTATGTTTTCTTTCCCCTTTGTCAAAAAGCATAACCCCTACATACTTACCCGAAGTATTAACTTGGCTGATTCGTTCATTCTGACTGAATTGAATGATTTTCTCTTCTTGCTGTGCGTTCAATTGAAACAGGCAGAATAACAATAAGGTTGTTGTTAAATGCAATCTTTTAATTTTCATCATTGTATAAATATTAATATGTTTGATAACTTTACTTTGTCAAAATCATTTTTTTCGTATCCACCTCCCTGCCATCGGCAATGAGGGTATACATGTACATGCCCGGTTGCATGGAGCCGCCCTGGATGGTGATGCTGCCTTCTTCAAAGGAACTTATCCGGTAATTTCTGATTTGAGAACCCTGCATGTTATAAATATAAAGACGCGCTTCACCGGTTGACTTTGGTAAAAAGTATTCTATCCGTGTGCTTTCGGTGAAAGGGTTGGGGATATTCTGGTAAAGTTCAGCCTGGGCGGTTTGATTAATTTTTTTCGTGCCGGTGGGTTTGCTTTTTTGCTCAACCATACTGCTGCAGCATTGGGTTTTGATCCTATCAACCTCGGCCTGTAGCGAGGAAATAGCTTCCTGTTGTTGTTGCACCAATTGTTCCAGATCTTTAATGCGTTGTTTTTGTTGATCTAGAAGACTTTGATCATTACTAATATCCTTTTGATTGGTATCAATTTTGTGTTGTTGAGCTTTTATAGCCTCCAGTAATACGGGTACAAAACCGTTATAGTTAACACCATAAAGCATAGAAGTGGAATCAAATTTAACCAGTTCAGGAAACTCATTTTTTATCTCCTGAGCAACTACACCGTAATATTTTTGGTTGCCCAAATTGGGTGCGTCAATTCTAGTTCCATATTGTTGGTCATCCTTCACTAAGAGCTGATCATATCCCAGATTTTGTTTTAATAAGGAATCAGATATTGCAATTGAATCAGGTTTACCAGCCAACAAATTGCTTTTCTCCTCCTCCAATTCAACCGTATCAACACTGAATTGGATCTATCCACTCTCATGCATTTGTATCAACTCTTTCCGACTTTTATAGTTGTATTTGCGACCCTTAATGTTTTGGATCTTACTTAAAATGGTATTGCCATTTAAGCTTTC
>CAYSRH010000289.1:0-3227 GCA_964433245.1 uncultured Bacteroidales bacterium
AAAAAAATAAATACAATGAAAGTTTATTTGTTTTTGGCCAATGGGTTTGAAGAAGTAGAAGCGTTAACGCCTGTGGATGTATTGCGTCGTGCAGGAGTTTCTGTAACGATGGTTTCTGTTTCAGGCAGTTATCAGGTAACAGGTGCACATCAGATTGTTGTAAGGGCAGATCAGCTTTTTACAGAATTGGACTATCATGATGCAGAAATGTTGATTCTCCCGGGAGGAATGCCGGGAAGTGACAATCTTTTTGCCCATGCGGGATTGAAAGATCTATTGATAAAATCACACAAAAAAGGCATGATGCTTGCTGCTATTTGTGCTGCACCGTATATTTTTGGACAATTGGGTTTTTTGCAAGAACATAAGGCGACTTGTTATCCGGGATTTGAAGACCGATTAACAGGGGCTGAGATTGTGCCTGAACCTGTTGTTGTAAGTGGCAACCTTATTACAGCAACAGGTATAGGTGTTGCCATGGAGTTTGCTCTGATGTTGCTTGAAAAACTTCTGGATCGGAACACTGCCACCCAACTTGCTGAACGCATGATTTACGATCGGAAATTATTGTAACATTTGCAGGAATGTATGTACATGGGGTGGCAGGTCGCCGGGCATTCGTGCAGTAATAATATTGCCGTCAACAACAACCGGTTGGTCAATGAAAGTACCTCCTGCTTCTTTCAATTCATCCTGCATCCCCGGCCATGAAGTAACAGATTTTCCTTTTACAACACCTGTTTTCACAAGGAGTTGTGGTCCATGACATATAGCGGCTATGGGCTTGCCTGTTTCAATGAAATGGTTTACTATTTGTATTACTTCATCGTGTTCTCTGAGTTTTGCGGGTGCTTTTCCACCCGGAAGGTATAATCCCTTATAATCAGCCGGATTGATTGTTGACACAGGAACGGTTGATTTGATCGAAGCAGAATTGTATCCTGCAATTTCTCCACCTGCAAGTGTTGCAATAGTCACTTCGTATCCTTCTTCCACAAAACGGTACAGAGGATAAAAGAGCTCTGTGTCATTTGTTTTGTTATCGGTAATAATCAGAATTTTACCCTTTCCGGGAACATCCACAGGAGAGGGGAAATAAGAATCATCTACGCTTGCTTGTTGTGCATGTATCATAAAAGAAAAAGTTATAAATGTTAAAAAAAATATTATTTGTTTTCTTTGATTTTTCATCATCGTCCTATGATTTTATAGTTAATAATTTCACTTTTTATAAACGTTAAAAATAGTCGATCTGTATTAGAAAAAGAAAATTTTTCATGTTTTTTTTACAATAATGTCCGACTAAACTCCAACAGGTCACCGCTACGCGGTTATGTACTTCATCTATTTCATATGTTTATAATTTATTTTCAATGGTCATATGGAGCTCGCCATGATGAGTCATGGCTCGGTTCAACTTTCTACAATCAGGACGCTGCTACGCAGCTTATTATAGTCACGTAGTGACGACCTGTTTGTAGAATAAAACCACGGTGCGTAAAACAAGCCCCATTCGGGGCGACCTGTCGTAATGATTCGACTGTCTGGCATATATACGAAATAATGTTTTTTAACCGGGTACTATTGTTTTTTTTATAGTTACCGGATCGTGAAGTTTTTATAATGTTTGGATATTATTTTGTTTGTTTGTACGTTTTTTACACTTGCCAATGCCGGACCTTTTTTGCACCATTGGAGAAAGAGCGAAAGAGAATTTTCGTTTACAGATTCAGCTTCGATCAAAACATCCCCATTGGGTAGGTTCTTGGCAAATCCGTGAATATCAAGCTCTTCAGCTTTAGCAAGCGCACTGTAGCGAAATCCGACACCCTGCACTTTGCCCGATATGATGATTTCCTGAGTTTTCATAAACTTCATTAAATGTTGCCGAGATAAACATGTGAAAGATATTTCTCTGCGATCTTTCGTAATTTGTCCAAAGTTTCTCTGGGAGTTTTGGGTCTTTTTAATCTGTGTTTAGGAAAGTAACGTGTAAGGTGCAGTGGCGTTTTTTCTCCACATGTAGAAGATATCCACCGTACCATATCTTCAAAAACTTTGGGATCATCGTTCTCTCCCGGGATAACAAGATTTGTAATCTCTATATGTCTGCCCTGTTGTGCAATGAAAGCAATATTCTCTTTTACAGGTTCGATGGAAGATTCAGTGAGGCGTTGGTAAAAATCATCATCAAAAGATTTTAAATCAATATTGAAGGCATCCATATAAGGGAGCAATTCTTTTAGTGGCTCTTTGTTGATAAACCCATTGGTGATCATCACGTTACGCATGCCTTCTTTCTTTGATAATGTAGCGATGTCAAACATAAACTCATACCATACGGTGGGTTCATTGTAAGTAAAGGCAATTCCCAGATTTTCGGGTTGCATTTTTGCCAACTGTACAATTTCATTTGGAGTGGACCGGGTAAGCGGTGTAAATTCATCAATATTGCATTGGGATATGCTGGCATTTTGGCAGAATTGGCATCTGAGG
Source organism: uncultured Bacteroidales bacterium (assembly GCA_964433245.1). GTDB lineage: Bacteria > Bacteroidota > Bacteroidia > Bacteroidales > JBBRXJ01 > CAYSRH01. The sequence goes on from CAYSRH010000289.1 coordinate 2,497, forward strand.
TTACATCCTACTGTGCCGACAGAGAGAATGGGTCTGCCCGGGAAAAAATTAAAAAGCGGTTTCTTTTCAATGGGGTCTAAACGAACGGAGGATACCCTTCCGTAGGTGTCTGAAGATAATACCCCCTGTATATTCGTACGTACCCGGCATCTTCCTTTTTCTCCCACATCCAGTTGACAAGCGTGTGGACATAATAAACATTGAATCTTTTTGTCGTCTAATTGTTTCTGAAATTTTGCTTTGTGCATAACTTATCCAATATATTTATCCATGAGCATAAAAAGCATCTCTTTCTTAATGGGTTTTGATATATAATCATCACATCCGGATTCAAGACAGAGTTTTCTGTCTTCTTCCATGGCATGTGCTGTCTGGGCAATTACGGGCAAGTTTTTTCTTATTTTTTTTATCTTTTTTGTGGCTTCATAACCATCCAGTTTTGGAAGTTGTATATCCATTAATACAAGGTCAATATCGGGGTTTTTCCTTGACATTTCAACAGCGATTTCTCCATCTTTGGCATGAAGCATATTGGCTCCATTTTTTTTGATCAGGGCTTCCATAAAAAGAAAACTGGAGAAGTCGTCTTCTACTACCAAAATAGTTTGTCCTTGCCAATTATATGAATTTTCTTTTGTTTCCATTTTTTTTATTTTAAGGATATGTCATTGATGACAAATAGAGAATCTAATCTATTTGTAAAAAAAAATTACTTTTATTTATTCTCAATA
>CAYSRH010000290.1:0-3218 GCA_964433245.1 uncultured Bacteroidales bacterium
AGGGATTTCCATCCACCATCTTTCTGTTAAATTACTTTTGTAAAAAGTAATTTTTTGATTGATAATGCTCTCCAACGCTACTATTATTTTTTTTACATGTTTGGCATTCATGTCTTCAATTACCCTTGCTGAAACTCCTTCTATATAATACCACAGGATTTGTGCCGCCAATGATGCTGTAATTCCTCGTGTATCATCTTCAGGGTTTATCTCATAAATACCAAAAGACGAAACACTTTCGCTTCTTCCTGCATAATGAGCCAGTCTTGTTATTTCCTCACCATAGAATCCATTCGCCATCGCATTTTTTGATCCGGGAGAATCAGCATATCTTACCGCACTCATATCAATCCCTACCATATTAGCATCCCTGATCACGGGTTCTGTCTTTCTTATTTCTTCCCGCAACTCCCCTATTCTGATCACATCAAACATTTCACGATCAAAAATCTGATCAGCTGTTGGAGAAATAAAATAAGACTGGCAACCTATCACTGTATAATGAAATAGATTTTTATCGCGTTCCTGTATTATTTTTTGAATATAATTATTTGAATTAATCTCTCCCTTATCATGAATTGAGTCTATTTTAGAATCAATACTGCAAATATTAATCCGCTTTCCTATAAATTGGTATGCTTTAAAAACAGCATACTCCAGATGTTGACCTCCCCCTATGATTACAGGTAATACGTTGGTCTGTAACAGTTCTATCATCACTTCCCGAAGTGCTGCATATGTTCCCTCAATTGTATCAGGAATAATAAGATTACCCAAATCTACAATTTTCATTTGTTCCCTGCACATTGAAAATTGATAAAGATACTGCCTTACACGATCCGGTGCATGACATGTATCTTTGTTAATTGTATTACGGTTTTCAGGAACACCTACAATAGCAATTTTATATTGTGTAATATCAATTTGCCTGTTATGTATTGTGTGAATATCAATTTGCCTGGAAAAAGACACTTCTTCTTCTCCGATTGTAAAAGGAAGTTTTTGAATACTGACAGGATCAAAGAAGTCTGCAATTTGCATAAGTTCTTATTGTTTTTTTGATTTACTTATGATCTCTTTACATGCTTCGTAGGTTAATTCCTCCGGTTTCTTACCTTTCGGAATCCTGAAATTTTTTTTCTTGTATTTAATGTAGGGGCCATAACGTCCGTTTAACAACATCAGTTCCGGATCTTCTTTAAATTCCTTAATTGTTTTTTTGCTTTCTGCCTCTCTTTTTTCCAAAATCAATTCTATCGCTCTATCGTGCGATATTGTATAAGGATCATCCTGTCCTTTTTTTAAGCTGGCAAATTTATTGTCATGTTTCACATAAGGTCCAAATCTTCCAATGGCAACAGTGATCGGTTTACCTTCCATATCTCCCACAGTTCTCGGAAGTCTGAACAGATCCATTACCTCTTCCAAAGATATTGTCTCTATGTACTGATCTCTTAATAAACTGGCAAATTGGGGCTTCTCTGTTTCTTCCGGTTCTCCAATCTGTGCCACCGGACCAAATCTTCCCAGCTTAACCGATACTGTGTGTCCTGTTTTTGGATCTTTTCCCAGGATTCGTTTTCCACTGTCTCTTTCACTATGTTCAAGTGTTTGCTCTACTTTTGGATGAAAGGAGGTGTAAAAATCCTTTAACATATTAACCCATTGAACTTGTCCTTCTGCTATATCATCAAACTTCTTTTCAACCTGGGCAGTGAAATTATAATCCAATATATCCTCAAAGTTTTTTACTAAAAAATCTGTAACGACCATTCCGATATCCTGTGGAAAAAGTTTATTTTTTTCTGTTCCGCTGATCTCTTTTTTTTCTTTTTTAGTGATGTTTCCTTCCTTGAAAAGATATTCTTTATAGCTTCTTTCTGCTCCTTCCCTGTTTTCTTTTACTACATATCCACGGTTTAATATGGTGGATATGGTAGGTGCATAAGTAGAAGGTCTTCCAATACCAAGTTCTTCAAGCTTCTTAACAAGACTGGCTTCTGTATATCTTGGAGGATGATTGGTGAAGCGTTCTGAAGCAATTATCTTTTCCAGTTCTATATTGTCTGTCTTTTGTATTGGAGGAAGCAGTGTGCCGGTATTTTCCTCTTCTTCATCCGAAGATTCCTGGTAAACTTTAATGAATCCGGGAAATTTCAATACTTCTCCTACAGCCTGCATTTTAAAATTTGTTTCTCCTACAGCAATCGTTACAACAGTTCTTTCTATTTCAGCCTCTTTCATTTGAGAAGCAATGGTTCTTTTCCATATCAGGTCATATAATTTTTTTTCTTGTGAGGATCCCTCTGTCGTTTCATTTTCTAAATACGTTGGTCGGATTGCTTCATGCGCCTCCTGTGCTCCCTTTGATTTTGTTTGAAAACGTCTGGATTTAACGTAATCCTGCCCATAATTTTCACTTATCTTTTTAACCGCACCCTGAACAGCTGTGTCTGACAGATTCACCGAATCTGTTCTCATGTAAGTTATCTTTCCTGCTTCATACAAACGTTGTGCAACAGACATGGTCTGTGATACAGAAAATCCAAGTTTTCGGCTTGCCTCCTGTTGTAATGTTGACGTTGTAAAAGGAGCCGAAGGTGTTTTTTTTGTCGGTTTTTTTACAATGTCAAGTATTTTAAACTCTGCCGATTTGCATGTCTCTAAGAAAGCTTCTGTTTCTGATTCGTTCTTTAATTTTTCAGTTAACTCTGCAACTATTGTTGCATTTTTCCCTGTAATTGTAAAATCTGCGCGAACCCTGAAGGCTGACACAGTTTTAAAATTGATGATGTCTCTTTCTCTCTCTACCAAAAGCCTGACTGCCACAGACTGCACTCTCCCGGCTGATAATGAGGGTTTTACTTTTCTCCATAACACAGGAGAAAGTTCAAATCCCACAATCCTGTCCAATATTCTTCTTGCCTGTTGTGCATTGACCAAATTTTTATCAATATCTCTCGGATTCTTTATTGCATTGGTTATTGCCGGTTTTGTGATCTCATGAAACACAATCCTTTTTGTGTTTTCAGGATTTAATTTCAACTCCTGCGCCAAATGCCAGGCAATAGCTTCTCCTTCACGATCTTCATCGGAAGCCAGCCAAACTGTTTTCGCTTCTTTTGCCAGTTTTTTTAATTCTCTGACAACAGCTTTTTTCTCTGCTGATACTTCATAATGTGGCTCAAAACCTTTCTCTATGTCTATACCTGATTTCT
>CAYSRH010000291.1:0-3214 GCA_964433245.1 uncultured Bacteroidales bacterium
TATCAACACAGGTCTGGGACCAATGGCCCAGTACAAAATTGATGATGAAAAATGTAAGGACCTCCAGCGGAATCTCATTCTCAGTCATTCAACAGGACAGGGAGATCCTATTGATGACTTGTCTGTAAAGGCTGCGATGATCAACCGCCTCAACTGTTTTGCCAAAGGGGCTTCAGGGATACATTCCGAGGTGGTATTGTTACTGAAGGAGTTAATTAACAACAATATTATTCCATTAATTCCCGAGCATGGGGGCGTAGGTGCCAGCGGTGATCTGGTACAACTTTCGCATCTGGCACTTGTCTTGATTGGAAAGGGAAAAGTGAAGTATAAAAGAGAATGGCAACCAACAATCAAAGTGTATGATGAATTGGGACTGAAACCTATTGACATGCACATACGTGAAGGATTGGGTCTTATTAACGGAACAGCAGTGATGTCCGGAATAGGAGTGGTGAACCTGCTGCAGGCAAGAAATCTGATCAATTGGATGTTGATCGCTTCTGTGATGCTCAATGAACTCGTTGAAACTTTTGACGACCATTATAGTAAGGAATTAAACGGGGTAAAACACCACCATGGACAACAAGTGATTGCCCAGGCCATGCGGCGCATGCTGAAAGGGAGTCAACTGACATCCAGACGGCAGGATTTTTTGTATAACAATACAAACCACAAAGAATTCCGTATAGAGAAGAAAGTACAGGAATATTATTCTCTTCGCTGTATTCCGCAAATACTGGGTCCTGTCTATGATACCCTGCTACATGCAGAAAAAGTAGTGGAGGATGAGTCCAACTCTGTTAGTGACAACCCTGTGATTGATCAGGAAAATGAATGTGTTTTTCATGGAGGAAACTTTCATGGTGATTATATCGCACTGGAAATGGATAAGCTGAAAATAGCTGTTACACGACTGGCAATGCTTTCTGAACGACAGCTGAATTTTCTGATGAACAACAAGATAAATGAGAAATTGCCGCCCTTCGTTAACCTCGGCACTTTGGGTTTGAATCTGGGAATGCAGGGGGCACAATTTACAGCGACCTCAACAACAGCTGAATGCCAGATGTTATCGAATTCAATGTATGTCCACAGTATCCCTAACAACAACGACAATCAGGATATTGTAAGCATGGGAACAAATGCAGCTTTGATCACAAAGCGTGTGATTGAAAACGCATATCAGGTATTGTCTGTTGAATTGATGACTTTGCTTCAGGCGATTGACTATTTGGATATAAGTGAAAAATTATCTGACAATACGCGTGATGCATATTTGAAATTGCGTTCAATTTTTCCTAAGTTTGTTGATGATTATGCACTTTATGAAGATATGAAAATGATAAAGGAATATATAATACAAAATCGCCCCGAAATTATTGAATAATTATGCAAATAGCTTTGGTTACAGGAGGATCAAGAGGTATCGGACGTGCCGTATGTGTAAAGTTTGCACAAATGGGATATCATGTGCTCATCAATTATAACAGCAACAAAGATGCTGCCGGAGAAACACTTCGCCTTGTGCAGGATGCAGGCGCATCGGGAGAGTTGTTGCCTTTTGATGTGGGTGATGCTGATGCAGTTATGAAAGCCCTGGAAGAATGGAAAAAAAATAATCAGGAAAAATATATTGCCATATTGGTAAATAATGCAGGAATCAGAAAGGACAATCTGCTTGTATGGATGAATAAAAAAGGATGGGAAGATGTGATCAATACCAACCTGAATAGTTTATACTATGTTACGCAGCCTCTTATACAGGATATGATGGTCAATAAATTTGGCCGGATTGTGAATGTCGTTTCTTTGTCAGGATTAAAAGGAATGCCCGGACAAATAAACTATGCTGCTGCGAAAGCGGGTGTCATCGGTGCAACAAAGTCCCTGGCACAGGAAGTAGGAAAGAAAAATGTGGTGGTGAATGCTGTGGCACCCGGATTTATCAGAACAGATATGACGGCTGACATGGATGAAAAAGAATTTAAAAAAATGATCCCCCTGAATCGTTTTGGAACAGCGGAAGAGGTAGCTGATGTGGTTGGTTTTCTTGCACAGGAAACACCAATGTATGTTACGGGCGAAATAATTTCAATAAACGGAGGACTTTATACTTAAATGATAGTTGTTTGTATTATTATCATGTAGTTGTGCTATGTAATGTAATTAACAGTAGAACCTAAATAAATGAGGCGAGTTGTCATAACAGGAATTGGTATTTATTCAGTTCTTGGAAAAAATCTTCAGGAAGTAAAACAATCTCTTTACCAGGGAAAATCCGGAATCGGATTTGACCAGGAACGAAAAGATATGGGCTTTCGTAGTGGTCTGACAGGGCTTATTGAGCGTCCTGTTTTAAAAGGTGTTTTGCCCCGGCGATCACGTATTGGACTTGCTGAACAGGGAGAGTACGCGTACGTTTCAACAAAAGAAGCTTTGGAACAGGCGCATTTAAGTGAAGAATATTTTGAAGACCACGAATCCGGAATAATCTTTGGCAATGACAGTTCAACCATTCCTGTGGTGGAAGCAATTGACGGAATAAGGGCGAAAAAGGACACCATGTTACTTGGCTCAGGTTCTATCTTTCAGTCTATGAATTCAACTGTCACAATGAACCTCTCTGTTATTTTTAAACTGCGGGGCATCAATTTTACTGTGAGTGCAGCTTGTGCTAGTGGATCACATGCCATAGGACTGGGATATTTCTTTATAAAAAACGGTTTACAGGATATGATCATCTGCGGCGGAGCGCAAGAGATCAATGCATATTCCATGGGTTCTTTTGATGGACTGAGCGCTTTTTCTACCAGGGAAAGTGAGCCCGCCAAAGCTTCCCGACCATTCGATGCCAATCGTGACGGACTGGTGCCAAGTGGAGGTGCCGCAACAGTTATTCTGGAAGATTATGAATCAGCTGTAAAACGAGGAGCTCCGATATTAGGAGAAGTGATAGGATATGGTTTCTCTTCCAATGGAGACCATATATCCGTTCCCAATGTCGAAGGACCTGTCAGATCGCTCCAACTTGCAATGAAAAATGCCGGGATTCGTGTTGCAGATGTGGATTATATCAATGCACATGCGACATCAACCCCCGTGGGAGACAGCAATGAAGCAAAAGCATTGGCTGATGTTTTTGGCGAAGGGAAAATTCCGATCAGTTCGACCAAATCCGTGACCGGCCATGAAATGTGGATGGGAGGCGCCA
>CAYSRH010000292.1:0-3211 GCA_964433245.1 uncultured Bacteroidales bacterium
TGTCCATAAATAGAAGAGGTAATCATTATCAGCAATACGAAAATTCCAATTTTTTTAATCATAATAGTTTGATTTTTGTTTGTTTATAAATTTATAAATATTTAAAAATTACATGTTAACTTTCTGTCATAAGCAGCATGGGTTGAAATTCAAAGCTTTTGTATTTGGGTCGGAATTTATTGATATCATAGTAGCGATGAACGTCAATCTTTTTTTCTTTTTTTGTAACGACATCAAGAGAAACATTCATATATCTACCTTCTTTAAGGCAAACCATACGACCATCAATCCCTTTCAACACCAGTTCAATTGCCATATTGCCATAAACCATCGGAACAATAGAATCAACAGCATCAGGATCACCACTGCGAACCATGTAGCCCAGTTTTTGAGTAATTGTTTCGATGGCTTTTCCTTTGTTGTATTTCTCGCTACATAAAGTGATCATGTTTGAAATCCTTTCTCCTGTATTCATGATGTTTTTCGAGAGATATTGCTGCTTATCAATCCCTGAATCTTCTTTAAATTGAGCACCTTCAGAAACCAGAAGAATGGAATATTTACTTGGATTCTTTTTCCGGTCTTCTGATAGCAGTGATGTAAGCGTGTCTATATTGAATTTGTATTCCGGAATAACACAGCGGCTTGCTGCCCCGGCCAGGGTTGGCAACATAGCAGTATAACCGGCATTACGACCAAAGACTTCCAATACGAGAAAGCGTTCATGGGATTCAGCCGAATTTCGCATTTGGTTGGCCAACTGAATTGTTCTGGTGATGCAGGTGCTGAATCCAATGCAGTAGTCTGTTCCGTGCACATCATTGTCCATGGTTTTTGGAATAGCAACAACTTTAATTCCTTTGCTATATAGTTTTAGTGCAAATCCAAGGGTGTCATCGCCTCCTATCGGGATAAGATAGTCTATGTCCAACCATGCTAAATTTTGCAGAATTACATCGGTCATGTCATTTATTTCATCGCTGTACTCACCAACAAGATGTTCCGGTATGTCTTCTTTTTTTACTTTGTCAGGACGTATTCTGGTTGTGTGCAGAAAGGTTCCCCCGCTTTGACCTGCTTTATTAACAAGCACCCGGGAAAGTTCCATATAATTATCTGTATTGTTATGTTTGGGGTCTTTTACAATATCCAATAAACCCGCCCAACCTCTACGGATTCCAATGACATCGTAATTTTCTTTTATGGCTCGTACTGTAATGGCCCGAATAACAGCGTTTAAGCCTGGCACATCACCTCCTCCGGTTAATACAACAATTTTCTTTTTCCCTTTTGTCATTACGCAGAAAACAAAAAAAAATATAGTTGTTTTTTAATGATAAATCATAGCAAAGTTAAACATATTCAATGAGATTTTTCTTTTTTGCTTTAGTTATTTTTAACTCCCACTTCATCAGCCCATTCCTGATATTCTTTTATCATAGAACTGGCAATATCATGATAATATTGCCAAAACAGATTGCTGCTTTCGAAAGGATCCTTTGTTAGATTGTACAATTCCCATTGTTCTCTGTCCCTGTCTTTAACAAGTTTCCATGTCTCTTTTCTAATGGCATGGCTGTTTTCGTGCTCCCAGAATAAAGTCTCGTGAGGGGTGACATTTCCTTCAAACAAAAGAGGAAGAAAACTCCGTCCCGCAGAAGGTGTGATGTCTCTGTTACTTAATTGTTCCGGGTAGCTTACTTCAGCTGCTTCACAACATGTGTGAATGATATCCATAATGTGTAATAAAGTTGTATCAAAACCGCCTGTTTTTTTGATTTCTTCAGGCCAAAAGGCAATGAAAGGAGTGAGAATACCTCCTTCAAAGGTCCTTGCTTTGTATTTTCGATAAGGAGTGTTGCTGACGTTTGCCCAGGCCAGACCGTAACTCTGGTAAGAATTTACTCCGCCGGGCCATGCATCATTGCCATACCAATCGTGACCAAACACACCTATTTCAGCACTTGCTCCGTTGTCAGAAAGAAAAAAGATAAGCGTATTATCCAATTCTCCCATTTCTTCAAGCAGGGACAGTAATTTTCCAATACCCTGATCCATACGATCCATCTGTGCTGCGTAAACAGCCATTCGGCGGTCCATGAGTTTTTGTTTTTCAGGATTGAGTTGATTCCAGTCCGGAATGGCAGGGTCGCGGGGTGGTAATGCATGTGTTGAGTCAAAAAGACCGATCGCCACTTGCTTTTCGAAGCGCTTTTGACGTATGGTATCCCACCCTTCCATATAATTTCCTTCGTACTTCTGTATGTCTTCTTCCCATGCATGCAAAGGCCAGTGAGGTGCTGTGTAAGAAAGGTAAAGGAAGAAGGGAGCGGGGTTGTTTTGTTCTTCTTTTACAAACTGTAATGCATAATCCGTAAAAGCATCGGTCATGTAAAAACTGTCCTGTACAGGATAAAACGGCTCGTCATCTAATGCCATGCGACGCTCTCTATTGGGGGAACGGACTTTTGTTATGTCAAAGTAATTGGCAGCTCCGCTAATTAGCCCGAAATACCGGTCGAAGCCACGATTCGTTGGCCAGTCGGGTTTCCCTTCTCCAACATGCCATTTGCCTGACATTAAGGTGCTGTAACCTGCGTCTCTCAATACTTCAGCAATGGTTGCACTTTCGTAACTCAGGTAGCCCTGGTAGGGTCCCGTTTGTCCCTGATTTGTGCGCACCATGCTCCCCATCCCTGCCTGATGGGGGTATAATCCTGTAAGTAAAGATGCCCTGGAGGGACAACTTCTTGATGCATTGTGAAACTGCGTAAAGCGAATACCTTGTTCTCCCAGACGGTCAATATTTGGGGTTTCTATTTCCCCCCCATAACATCCTATGTCAGAATAACCCATGTCATCGGCCATAATAATAATGATATTCGGACGAGGATCTTTCTCAATCTCTGTAAATTCTGAACATGAAGACAACATGACCAAAGGTGCTACAGATAAGGAGAATGCATCAAAAGAAATTAAATTAATCTTTTTTCTCATAATGGTGATTTTTTGGAATGGTAAAGATATAAAAAAATCAGGACCAAAACAGATGCTAAAATCATTACCTTTGTTTTTTAATAGAAATCATTAGTGTCCGGTAAAAAAAACATAATTTCGTATATATGCCTGATAGTCGAACCATTACGACAGGCCGAATGGGGCTTGTTTTATGTGCCGTGGTTTTATTCTACAAACAGGTCGTCACTACGTG
>CAYSRH010000293.1:0-3168 GCA_964433245.1 uncultured Bacteroidales bacterium
AATTTCAAAATCATGAAAACAAATATATTTTTTCTATTGTTTTTCTGTTCTTTATCAACGATGTATGTTATGGGTCAAACAAAAAAAACTGATAAACCTGATGTGAAAGACACCTGGAATTTACAGGAAATATATCCTGATGACCAAGCCTGGAGTGATGCAAAATCAAAGTTTGCTGAAAAAATTAAAAAAATTACCTCATTTAAAGGAACACTTTCACAATCAGCAGATAAATTAGCAAATGCACTGCAATTCCAATCCGAAATTACGAAAGAGTTTACCAGAATCCATAGCTATGCTTCCAAGAAATCAGACCAGGATACCAGGGTTGCAAAATACCTAAGCATGAAACAGGAAATAAGCCAACTTGGCACAGAATACAGTTCTCTTGCATCCTTTATTGAACCTGAAATCCTGGAAACAGATGCAGCCAAACTTAAAAAATTCATTGAAGAAAATGAAGAATTGAAGGTATATGAACTTTATTTGCAGGATTTAATCAGAAATAAAGAACATACACTTTCAGAAAAAGAAGAAAAAATAGTTGCCCGGGCCGGATTGGTCACAGGAGCTCCTGCTTCAATATTCAGGACTTTTATCAATGCCGAATTTCCTTTCCCGGAAGTAACTTTGGAAAATGGCAATAAAGTTAAACTTTCACAATCAGGATTTTCGAAACACAGGGCTAGCGAAAACCGGGCAGACAGAAAAAAAGTATTCGAAACATATTTTGGCTCTCTGAAAAAATTCGAACAAACATTTGGAGAGCAGCTCTATGCTAATATTAAAAAAGATATGTTTTATTCGCGGGTTCGTAATTATGACAATTCGCTGGAAAGCGCACTTGATAGGAATAACATTCCCACTAAAGTGTATCACTCACTCATTGACAATGTAAATAATAATTTATCGACATTTCACCGGTACTTACAATTGAAAAAACGGATGCTGGGTGTCGATACACTCAGATATTATGATTTATACGCCCCGGTGGTTAAGGATATTGATATTGAATACACAATTGAAGATGCGAAAAAACATGTTCTTGATGCTGTTGAACCGCTTGGTAAAGACTACCAGGTGACACTCAAAGAGGCATTCGGAAACAGGTGGATTGATGTATATCCTAATGAAGGTAAACGATCGGGAGCTTATTCGAGTGGCAGCGTGTATGATGTCCATCCTTATGTTTTGCTTAACTATAACCAGCAATACAGCGATGTCAGCACACTGGCTCATGAAATGGGGCACGCACTTCATAGCTTTTATTCCAACAAAAATCAACCATTTCCATTGGCCGGTTATTCGATTTTCGTTGCTGAAGTTGCATCAACAATGAATGAGGTCTTACTAAATAACAATATGGTTGAGGATGCCAGAGATAATAATGTTAAACTTTCGCTCCTCATGGGCTTTCTCGACCGTTTCAAGGGAACTCTCTTCCGTCAGGTGCAATTTGCCGAATTCGAACTCAAAATACACGAAATTGCCGAACAGGGAAAGCCTTTGACAGGAGACAAGCTCTCTGAGATTTATTACGATATCTTATCAAAATATTATGGTCATGAGGATGGGATTTGTTCTGTTGATGAATCAAATGACATTGAATGGGCATATGTTCCTCATTTTTATTATAATTTTTATGTCTATCAGTATGCCACCTCGTTTTGTGCATCAACCGCACTGGCAGAAAAAATCCTGCAGGGTGACAAAGAAGCCACAAAAAAATATCTTGCATTGATTTCTGCAGGTGGTTCTGATTACCCCATTGAACTATTAAAACAAGCAGGTGTTAATATGACCACTTCAGAACCGTTGGATAAAACAATGGAAGCTGTTAACCGAATGATGGACCAGGTCGAAAAGATTTTAGATAAACAAGGCAAATAATAATCTTTCATCTGTTTAAATTTTGTCCGCGAAATTTTTTTTGTCCGCGAATTACGCGAATTAATTAACTTTCAGTTAATTTTTTAATCATCCACGTGTGTGTTTAAAAATCTTAATCATGGATGTTTCATTTGACGATTTCGCGTTTTCTTTTGTTAAATAAACTAATATTTCATAGATTTGTATAAACCTAAAAATGTAATATTATGAGACAGATAGCATTGACAATCATCATTCCACTATTGGTTATTTCATTTACTTACAGTTACGGACAGGAGAATGCCATAAAAACATTTGTCGGACATCAAAAAGGGGTTAAAGCAGTTGCTGTCAGTCCTGACGGCAAATACATTGCCGGAGGCTCAAAAGACAAAACAGTCCGCTTATTTTTAAACGTGACCACAGAACTCATGAAGACCTCCGAAAAGTTTGAGCAAACTATCTATGCTCTGGACTTTAGCCCGGACGGAAAATATCTTGTTGTTGGTGGTGGAAGCGAAGCGCCAGATTTTGTATCTATATTAACAATCCTTGAAGTTCCTTCTTTGCAAATTGTAAAAAGCCTTTCCGGGCATAAACAACGCGTTAACGATGTAAGTTACAGTCCAGATGGTAATTTTCTGGCCAGCGCTTCTTCCGACAAGACTGTTATTGTCTGGAGTATGGCTACAGGCAACAAATTCAGGACTTTTAAAGACCATAATGGAAAAGCTTACTGCACAAAATTTAGTCCTGACGGGAAATATCTTGCAACAGGGGCTTCCGACAAAAAGGTTATGCTTTGGAATGTCATGAATAACCAACTTCTGAGAACCTTTTCCGGTCATACTTCGTATATCAAATCAGTAGATATAAACCAGGCCGTTGATAAAATTACGAGTAGTTCAGGCGATAACACCGCTATCATCTGGGAACTTGAAACCGGCAAACAGCTTGCAACCCTTTCAGGACACCAAAATGTAGTTAATTGCGCCAGATTCACACTGGATGACAAATATATCATCACCTGTTCTAAGGACAATACCATAAAACAATGGGATGCCTCAAACGGAGGACTAATTACAACATTTACAGGTCACTCAAAAGAAGTAAACTGGATTGATATAGCTCCTGACAAAAAACATTTTGCATCCGGTGCTACGGATAATGATATTAAAATGTGGGAGATAAAACAATAATCTCCTATTGAGACTTTATCAGGATTGATCAAAAAAACAAGAAAATCCTGATAAAGTCACGCTCAGGAGTAAAAATTGGGGAAGCATATATTTAATCCTT
>CAYSRH010000294.1:0-3168 GCA_964433245.1 uncultured Bacteroidales bacterium
AGCAACCAATAACTGCATTGATTTTATTCGAAGAAAAAGAGAAGGTACTATTTCTATAGACAAACAGGAAGCTAATGAAGAACAACCTTCAATCCATCTTCCAAGTGACACGCCGGATCCTGAAGAAACACTAATTAAAGGACAAAAAGTCAACATGATGCATGAAGTAATTTCAGAGCTAAAACCAAATTACCAGACACTTATCCGCCTTCGATACCTTAAAGAATATTCTTATGAGGAAATTTCCAATGAGTTAAATCTTCCGCTTGGCACAATAAAAGCACAACTTTTCAGAGCAAGAGAGCTGCTGTTTAATATTCTCAAAAACACCAATCAATCTCACTGAATTTTAGTTCCTTACAAAGCAAACACTTCAAGCAAATAATAAAAAACAAGCACGCTTAGCATATATTCAGTCCAATGGAATTAATTCATAAATACTTTCCCGAACTTACAAAACATCAGGAAATGTTATTTTTAAAATTAGAAGCAATATATCATTCCTGGAATAAAAAAATCAATCTGATCTCACGAAAGGACATTGATAATCTATATGAAAGGCATATCCTGCATTCTCTCTCCATTGCTTTCTTTTTTCAGTTCAGTAAAAAAACTTCGGTTTTGGATGTTGGGACCGGCGGAGGATTTCCGGGCATCCCCCTTGCTATACTCTTTCCAAAAACCAACTTTCACCTGATTGATTCAATCAGAAAAAAAACAGATGTCGTGAATGATATAGCAAGAACATTAGAACTCCCCAACATAAAAGTTTCCCAGCTGAATATCAAAAACTGTCAGGAACAATATCACTATGTCATATCAAGAGCTGTCACTTCATTTCCGTCCTTTTACCGGCTTGCATACAAAAACGTTTCAAAAGAACATACATCAACAAAAAAAAACGGGATTATTTACCTAAAAGGCGGAGATATAAAAGACGAAATAAAAGAATTCCCGAAAGTTAAGGTGTTCTCTCTAAATGATGTATTAGAAGAATCGTTTTTTGAGACAAAAAAAATACTCTATCTTCCGAAATATTAAAAAAATAATCTATTTCTTTGTGCATCCACATTAATACTTTATATTTGCAAACGCAAAAAAGAATAAACAATAGTTAACGATTTAACGAGGCACAAAAAATGAAAAGAACATTCCAACCATCAAATAGAAAGAGAAAAAACAAACACGGATTCAGATCCAGAATGGCAACGAAAAACGGCAGAAAAGTAATATCAGCAAGGCGAGCAAAAGGAAGAAAAAAGTTGTCCGTCTCTGACGAATATACAGCAAAATAATTATCTTTACCTGCCTCTTTCGTTTTTGAAATCTTCCCCATTCAAACATCCCAAAATTTTCATCCCCAACCTTAAAAAGAAAACCAACAAAAGAATTATCTTTGCTATGTAACAGAACACAAAGAAATATGCATAATTCAAAAAGGCAAAAGAAAATATTGATCTTCATTGTTGCCTATAATGCTGAACAGCACATTGAAAATGTATTAAACAGAATCCCCCTGTCCTTTTTAGAAAAAATCAACTATGAAATTCTTATCATTGACGACTTCTCAGTTGATAAAACATTTGAAATAGCCAGACAATATCAGAAAAAACATGCATTTCTTAATTTAAAAGTGCTATACAACCCTATTAATCAGGGATATGGTGGCAATCAAAAATTAGGATACCGATATGCCATTGCCAATGCATTTGATGCCGTAGTACTTCTTCACGGAGATGGACAATATGCACCGGAATACCTGCCTGATATTGTAGAACCTATTCTTTCCGGTGAAACTGATGCTGTTTTCGGATCCAGGATGATCAATAAAAAGAGTGCCTTAAAGGGAGGTATGCCCCTGTATAAATTCATTGGCAATATTATTCTTACAAAATTACAAAACAAAATATTAAAAACGAATTTATCTGAATTTCACTCAGGATATCGTGCCTACTCTGTCAAAACCTTATCAAAACTTCCCTTTGAAAGAAATTCAAACGATTTTCACTTTGACACCCAGATCATCATACAATATCTTCTTGGCAAATACCGGATAAAGGAGATTCCCGTTCCCACATATTACGGGGATGAAATATGCCATGTCAATGGAATTAAATACGCATGGAAGATTTTAAACACTTCTATCGAAAGCCGCTTGCATTTGATGAATATTTTTTACAGGATCGAATATGACATTGATAGTGGCTTACCGGTTTACGATCTAAAATTAGGTTACAAATCTTCTCATACAATGGCGATCCGAAACACCCCTGAGAGCAACTCTGTTCTGGATATCGGTGCAGGCACAGGACTTATTGCCCGGGAACTTAAGAAAAAAAAATGTGTTGTTACCGGAATAGACCAATTTCCGCAGGATAAAAATCCAAATTTCGATGCATATCATGTCGTAAACCTTGATGAAGCAAAACTTCCAATAACACTGGAAAAATTCAATGTTATACTCATGCTGGACATCATTGAACATATATCTAATCCCGTAGAATTCTTGGACTCTATCAGAAAAAAGATACATCCGAATCACCGACCAAAAATTATTTTGACCACCCCAAACATCGCTTTCTTTATTATTCGGATACAATTGTTTCTGGGAAATTTCAACTATGGAAAAAAAGGAATCCTTGACCTTACACATAAACGTTTGTTCACTTATAAATCAATTCGAAGACTCTGTTCCCAAACAGGCTATGTTATAAAAAAAACCAAGGGGATTCCTGCCCCTTTCCCCCAGGCAATAGGAAAAAACTGGTTTTCTATATTACTGGTAAATATCAATAACACGTTCATCCACATAAGCAAAAGTTTTTTCTCATACCAGATATATTTCGAACTTGAACCAACGCCTGTTGTGGAAAAAATGCTACATTATTCAATAAGCGAAAGTCAAAAAAAACAAGTCAATATGGACACCATAACAAAATAATTATTCGCATTCTGTTAAATTAAAAACAACAACATGACATTTCTTAAAAACATGAAGATCAAAGATTTATGGAATACTCAGATAAAAAATTTATTGCAGGTGAAGAATGAGCAGGACTATTCAAGAGGAAATTCACCTATTTATCGTTTGCTTTTTTATGTCATCGCCGTCAGTTCTTTTTTTCTGATGACAATTCTTAGTCAGAATGCCGGAATTTCCGGTGATGA
>CAYSRH010000295.1:0-3165 GCA_964433245.1 uncultured Bacteroidales bacterium
ATACGCGACGCCGGATGGCCCCGACTTAGACTCAATGGAAGTGTTCAAGGTCCCGTGTCATACAATGGTGGTACTTCGCCCGGGGACCTGGCACCACGCACCGTTTGCTTACGATTCTTTAGAGGCAAACATTTTAATTGTACTTCCGGAGCGGACCTATAAGAACGACAGCTTTACCTCTGAGCTTTCCGATAACGAAAAGATTCGTATTCAGACAGGATAGTAGCCCTAGAGGCCCGATAGGGTTCGCGGAACAGGGACCGGATACTTAGGAAGCGTAATCTCAACATTCGTGCCAAGCTCAAGGGTTGAGTAAATGTGAAGACCGTACTCTGATCCGAAATTAAGCTTAATTCGTTCATTTACATTTACAAGCCCGATATTGTTTTTTTCCATTACTTCTGATGTAATAATCTGCTCTCTGTCGAAGTTAAATAATCCGTTATGTTCTTTTACTTTATGCTCCGGCATTCCTAAGCCGTCATCTTCAATATTAATAACTATGCGGTTTTGGGTCGGATAGGCTGAGATTTTTATCGTGCCTGTTCCGCTCTTTTTTTCCAGACCGTGAAATATGGCGTTTTCCACAATTGGCTGAATCGTCAAATTAGGGATTTTGCAGTCCATTACGGAGCAATCATTTTCATCAAGCTCTTTTATTATTATAAATTTATTGAAAAACCTATATTGTTGTATGGTTAAATAGTTTTCTGTATTTTTTAACTCCTGCGCGAAGGTAACAATGCTGTCTTTTTGGCTGATACTGTACCGGAACATGGAGGAGAGCGCTTTGGTCATCTTTGCAATCCCGTCGACTCCTTCGATGATCGCTTGGCTTCTGATCGACTCCAGGGTATTGTAGAGAAAATGCGGGTTGATTTGGCTTTGCAGCGCGTTCAACTCTGCCTGTTTTTTTAATAGTTTCGCGGTATATTCACCGTCTAAGAGTTCCCTTATCCGGCCTTTCACGGTATTTATTACGCTGGCTACCGAATATAATTCATTTCTCGGATCCAGATTTAAATCTATTTCACTCTTTTCATTTGCAATGTTATTGATGCTCCTTTTTATAAAAACAATAGGCTTGTAAACCTTTTTATAAAATAAATACATCATAAAAATTTCAACGATGACAAACACACCCGTGCTTAACCAAAAAAAGACCATATGCGAATGTATTTGTTTATATAGAAAGGTAAAATTTTCGGTGTCTTTCAAAACTTGTAATGAAAAATAACCGTAAAAAATCAGCACAAAAATAAAAATAGACGTGTAGAATACAGCGACAAACAGCATGCTGCCGGATAATTTAAGGATTGAAGGCTTTGTTTCTTTTTTCATAGAATTAAACCCCTAAACGTCGGTATTCTTTAGGAGTAACTCCCACAAGCTTTTTGAAAATCTTACTGAAATGCCGCGCGTCATTGTAACCTACTTTTTCCGCGATATCCGTGATTTTATAACGGATATCGCTCATAAATACCTTAGCCATTTCGATTTTGTACTCCCGAATAAAATCGGTAATGGTCTTCCCCGTTTCCCGCTTAAATAATTCACTTAAGTACTGCTCGCTTAGGTACACATTTTGGGCGATCTCTGCTAATGACAAGGGTTTATAGTAAAAATCTTTAATATAACGTTTCGCCCTCTCCACGGGTTTCGACAGCTTCGATTTTTGGCGTTCAGAAATATTTCTAACCGCGGAAGTTATAAAATCCAGAAATCTTTCGAATAATTCCTCCATGCTGATACATTGTAGAAATGCAGACTCCAAAGAAAAAGAATTAAATTCTTCAATATCATCCAAGTTTAAACTATCCAGTGAATTTTCCAAAAGTTTCATTATCTGTGTTAATACGCCGTGTACTAACTGAGGACTAATCTCCTGTGTGTCGGCGATAGCGGAAAAGATTTCATCCATGCACCCTTCTGCTTTTTCCATGTCAAACACTTGAAAAGCTTTCGTAAGTTCAGCCTTGCTTTTTGAGGATAATATCGCGTCAACCTGTACCGGCGAGAACCGAACACTCGCCCCTTCCATAATTCTATTTCCCCCGTGAACGGCCCTGAAATACAAACCTTTTTTAGCGGATGAAAAGGATTTATAAATTTCATGTATATTTACCACGGCTTCTCCTATGGAGAGCGTTATCGTCATACGGTCATAGGCATTTACTAATTGCGATACTTTACCGTAGGCATTTTTGCAATAATTCAAAGCCTCGACGGTGTCGGCATGGTTAATAATAATGACAAGGTAATCTTTCATCGGTAAAATCGCGTATCCCAATTTTGATGGAATTACATCAGTTCGGAACATCTTTTCTATTTTAGAATAGAAAAGGCTGGAAATACTGTCATTCATTTCCATTTTAACATCAAGGGAAATTAAAACGACTTGAAAGTATCCCGGTTGAAAATTCATTTCACAGTTTTTATTCAGTTCTTCTAAATTAATTTTTACCGGCGGATCATTAAAAAGTAAATTTTCAAGTGTACGAAGCCGCAGCTGCTTAATACTGTCGTCTAATTTCAGAACCATTTTTTGTATTTCCTGACGACTACTGTCTTCATTTTGCAATTCATTTGAAATCTTTTTTAGAATCGCTTCAATTTCATCTTCTTCTATCGGTTTTAATAGATAATCATCTACGTTGTATTTTAACGCGTCCTGGGCGTATTCAAATTCCTGGTATCCGCTTATTAAGATAAATCGAACCGGTAAGTTCAGTTTCCGTACCCTTTTTACAAGCTCGATTCCGTCAATTTCCGGGATTCTTATATCTGAAATAACTAAATCCGGCTTTTCAGTGCAGATGAATTGATAAGCGTCTAAGCCGTTCGAGGCATAACCGCTGATTTGAAATCCAAAGCTTTCCCAATCAACAATTCGCAAGAGCAAGTCGTAAATCCATTTCTCATCATCAACAATGAGGACTTTATAACTCACTACGTACCCTTTTGAAAAACCGCGCAATAACTCCCGTATGTCGTAAAAATGCGAATAGGCCCGCACCGACTATACTATTAGCACCATTATACCACGGTAAATTATTTACGACAAGATCGTTTTTGATTACAATGGCGGAATATTTTTACGGATAGAGTAATGCAAGATAAAATCCCCGGTGCAGTCACGCTTATCTTAAAGGCAATTACCAATTT
>CAYSRH010000296.1:0-3165 GCA_964433245.1 uncultured Bacteroidales bacterium
CTTCGTGTTTGTAGAGAAGTGGTTACAGAGCGCGACCTGTTCAGTTGCCACGGTACCTTCTATGAGTTGCCGGCAGAAAATGCAGATGGCTACGCTAAGATCAGACCTGTTTCTTCCCATGATTTCAGAGTGCATGATTACGCATCTTACAGAGGTTTATTGGTGATGACGGGGCTGGATGCTGATGCCAATAACAGTAAAGATAACAACAACCCCCATGTGATTACCTCAGCGGATGGTGCTTTGTCTCTATGGGTAGGTGCAATCGATGACCTCTGGAAATTGGGCAAGCCGGTTGGAACAGGTGGTCCCTGGAAGAATTCGCAGGTGAAAGCCAAGGTGCCTTCCGACCCTTATCTGATTGCTTTTTATGATGAGAAAGAATTGCAATTGAGTCATGCGTCGGAGGAAACGGTGACTTTCACTGTGCAGGTTGAACCCGCCGGACATGGTCCATGGATGCACTTCAAAACATTTGAAGTGAATCCCGGCGAAACTTTTACTTATACTTTTGATGAACATTTTAGTGCCAAATGGATTCGCTTTGTTTCTGACAAGGATGTAGAAGCAACAGCCTGGTTAGAATATAAATAATAATATATGGATTTACTTGGTGGTTAGCTACAATAGCCCCCAGAAATTGTAGTGCTCCTCCAGCAACAAAATACGACTTTGATGATCTCTTTCGTGTAGAAACTTGATGAAGAACTAAAAATAATTGCCAAATTTTTTAAAGAAATCGGTCGGGTGGACGAATTGGGTTCTGGCGTTCGAAACACCTTCAAGTATTGCGGTATTTATACTCCGGGAACAAAACCGGAATTTATTGAAGATGATGTTTTCAGGACAATTATTCCATTGAAGGTCAAAGAAAGTAAAGAAACCGTTTCTGCCTCCGATTGGGATAAGGTTCGGAGAAAAGTTCGGGGAAAGTTCGGAGGAAGTTCGGAGAAAATAGTAGAGTTGATTTTCGGGAATCAGTACATATCAGCTTCTAAAATGGCAGAAGAAATTGGTATTACGAAAAGAGCAGTAGAAAAACAACTATCAAAGCTGAAAGAAAAAGACATTGTTGACAGGGTTGGACCGGATAAAGGAGGATATTGGAAAATAAACGTGTAAACGAGTATGTAAATCAGTTGGTTCATAATGGGCTAATGAAAGATAGCCCAAATTTGCATATTGCCAACCTCGTTCCTGCGGTGGTAAAGAGTAAAAGACCAACGTACAACTAAATACTAACAAAAAAATGAAGAAAGAAAATCAAATAAAAACTTATCCTTTCCTCGACTTGATAAAAGGGGAAATCTCTTTGAGAAAAGATAGTGGAAGCTGCTACAGGTTTATGTCCGAACGTTATGATATAGTATTGAGGATGCATCGTGTGTTTTTATACCTCGGTTGCTTGTTTTTGTGTTTTGGATGCGATGAACCCGAAAAAGGCTGGCATCTAAGTGCTGATTTTCCCGGAGGGAATATAGTTATAGACAGCATTGTTGACAACCAGGTGTATGTGCGTCCTGATCAGAAAGGAACTGATACAGCAAAAGGAGAGTGGTTTTATTGGCAGTTTAAGGTTGAAAATGCACAAGGCAAAGCGCTGGAATTTGTTTTTAATCAGGATCATGCCATCACAAGAAATGGCCCCGCTTATTCCAGAGACCAGGGTGAAAATTGGCATTTCCTGTATCCCGACACCTTAGTGGATACCAATGCTTTTTCTTTTCAGTTTGGCAGACAGGACTCCGCTGTTCTTTTTTGCATGACAATTCCTTATGTGCAATCAGATTGGGAACGCTTTATTGAGTCCGCCATGTCAGATGGGGAGTATATTGAACGTTCATTTTTGGCAGAGACAAACAAGGGGCGAAAAGTCAGTTATTACCGCATAAAAAATCCTGACCGGGAGGTTGAGCGAACGCTGTTTTTCACCTCTCGTCACCATGCGTGCGAAAGTACTGCCAGTTATGTGCTTGAAGGTGTAATCGAGGCTTTTTTAGGGAAATTACAAACAGGGGATTCGCTTGTTCAGGGAATACAGTTAATCGTCATTCCTTTTATGGATATAGATGGAGTGCAACTGGGGGAACAGGGAAAAAATCGTCCTCCACATGATCACAACAGGGATTATCTTCAGTTTCTTTACCCAACGACACGTGCTGTAGATTCTATGTTTTCCAGGATTACCCAGGGAACCAAAACAATCAATATTGACCTGCATAGTCCCTGGATAAAATTCAATCAGAATGAAACACTTTTTTTTATCGGAAATGAAAACACTGATTTTTCAAAATCACAAATGACGCTTATCTCAATTATTGACACTATATACCAAGGTGAATTGCCTTTTTGCTATGAAACGGCAATATTTCCCTTTGGAAAAGGCTGGAATAGCAGAACCATGGAAGAGAGTTTTAATAGTGAGTTACTGAGTTTTCCTCAATGGGGTGCTCTGCAAGATAATGTATGTCTTGCAACAACGCTGGAAGTGCCTTACTCAAATGTTAGGGGTGAGGTTTTATCGAAAGATAACTTACGTGCGTTTGGCGTTTCATTATTCAATAGCCTGCTGGTTTTTCCTCTTTCTCTAAATAAATGATTGGGATTCCCTTATTTATCCTGAATAGTGCATGTGTTTTGTCATGACCCGGTTCATCAGCTTAGATTTTGTTCAATGAAGTTTTGCGAAATAAAAAAAAAGATGTAATATTGTTTATTTGATGACCATAAACGTGTTCACTTACGTTTCGTTACTTGTCTAACGTGTGTTTTTTTGAATATGAACTTTTAAATATATCTGGGTATGATCATCGGGCTTCACTGGATTGATTTTTCTATTTTGATTTTCTATTTTCTGATTACTGCCTATCTTGGGGTGTATGTGGGTGGAAAAAAAACCAATAACCTGGGTGACTTTTTTGTTGCGGGGGGAAAATGGGGTCCGGTGGTGTCTTTTATCTTTGTTTTTGCTTCTGCTTTGGCAGGTAATGAAGCCGTAGTCGTAGCCGGGCAAGCTTATGGTAGTGGACTTGCCGGAGTTTGGTTCTGGTGGAGTTTTTTACTTGCAACACCAATATATTATATTTTTTCGATTTATTTTAAACGAGCCAGGGTTTATAATATCTGTGAGTTTTTTGAGATGCGATACAATAAGAAAGCTTCAGC
>CAYSRH010000297.1:0-3163 GCA_964433245.1 uncultured Bacteroidales bacterium
GAAGATAAATATCAATAGTCAACAAAAATCACTATATTGGTGGCTCATTGATAATCACGAAAAAAGTCAGTAGTAATGAGCAAACTAAAATTAGGCGTGATTGGCGTCTCCAACCATTTTAAAAAGCGATGCAGGATTCCTTTGCAGCAATCGGAACATGTTGAATTGTATGCCGTGGCTTCTTCTAAGAAGGAGAAAGCGACTGATTTTGCAACACGGTATAAAATTCCAAAAGCCTACGGTTCTTACGATGAGATACTGAAAGATAAGGCTGTGGACTTTGTCTTTATTCCGCTGCCTAACCATTTGCACCTTGAATGGATCAAAAAATCGGCTGATGCAGGAAAGCATATTCTTTGCGAAAAACCGCTGACCATGAATGCAAAAGAAGCAGAAGAGGCAGTTTCGTATTGCAAACAAAAAGGGGTGGTGCTGATGGAGGCTTTTATGTATCCTTTTCATCCGCAGTGGAAGCGAGTGAAAGAAATTATTGATTCCGGTGAACTTGGAAAAGTTACTGTGGTATCGACTTTTTTTAGTTACAATAACAAAGACGCCAAAAATATTAGAAATATTAAGGAATATGGTGGTGGCGGTTTGATGGATATCGGCTGTTATGCCATTTCTGTACCTCGCTTCTTAATGGAAAAGGAACCCAAAAGAATTGTGAGCATGATTGAATATGACGAAACATTTGGAATTGATAAACTGACCAGTGCTTTGCTGGATTTTGGTGATGCGCGTGCAAGCTTTAACATTGCTACGCAGATGAATCGTTTTCAGCGGGTGGAGATTCACTGTACGGCAGGAAAGGTTGAAGTGGAAATTCCTTTCAATACCTATCCTGATGTGGAGGTGAAGGTGCATGTCAGCTCTGCTGTGGGCGACAGAACGCTTTCTTTTGGACCGGCCGACCAGTATGGCTTACAGTTTGATGCCTTTGCCCGCTTTCTGAAAGGCGAAGATGTGTATGTCAATCCGCCCGAAGATGCTCTGAATAACATGAAAGCCATTGATGCGGTGGTGCGTTCGGCACAATCAGGTGCATGGGAACTTGTCAAGTAACTTAGACCTTACATTCTTTCGGGAACCCGGATGCCTAGTAGTTGCATTCCTGAACTTATTACCCGTCTTGTGATGGCAGAAAGTTGTAGCCGGAACAGTATTGTATCCTTCTCGTCATGCTTAAGGATTGGGTTTTCGTGGTAGAACTGATTGTAAAGTTTCACCAACTCATAGATGTAATTCGCAATGGTTCCGGGATTCATTTCTTTGCCTGCTTCTTTTACCGTACGGGGATATTCGTATAGTGTCTTGATCAGTAAAAGTTCCAGTGCATTTAAGGAGACTGAAGCGGATGTAGCCTGTTCCGGGATTCCTTTTTCCTTGGCTTTTTTCAGCAGGCTGTTGATCCGGGCATAAGTGTATTGAATAAAAGGTCCGGTGTTTCCGTTAAAATCAATTGATTCCTTGGGGTCGAAGGTCATATTTTTTTTCGGATCAACTTTCAGAATGAAATATTTTAATGCGCCCAACCCAATGGTTTCGTAGATGCGTTCTTTTTCTGCTTCCTCGTAGTCTTCCAGTTTACCTAGTTCCTGCGAAGTTTTTCTTGCTGTTTCTATCATCTCCTCCATCAGGTCGTCTGCGTCCACAACGGTTCCTTCCCTCGATTTCATCTTCCCTTCAGGAAGTTCTACCATACCGTAAGAGAGATGGAAAAGATTTTTTGCCCATTCATATCCCAGTTTTTGGAGGATGAGTGCCAGTACCTGAAAATGATAGTTTTGTTCGTTGCCTACCACGTAGATCATGGAATCCATATTGTGCGCATCGTATCGTAGTTTGGCTGTTCCAATGTCCTGTGTCATATACACAGAGGTACCATCACCGCGTAACAGTAGCTTGTGGTCCAGTCCCTCACCTGTCAGGTCTGCCCAAACGGATTGGTCTTCTTTGCGGTAAAATACATCCTGCTCCAATCCCTTTAATACTGTAGCTTTTCCGGATTGGTAAGTTTCTGACTCATAATTGATCTCATCAAAATCAACGCCAAGTTGTTTGTAGGTGGCATCAAAGCCTGCATAGACCCATTCATTCATTTTCTTCCACAAGGCGACGGTGTCTTTGTCACCGGCTTCCCATTTTTGTAACATCTCCCTGGCTTGCAGAATGAGTGGTGCTTCGTTCTTTGCATCTTCCTCACTACGTCCTTTTTGTTTTAGTTCTTCGATTTGTTTTTTGTATTCCACATCAAATCTGACATAATAATCACCTACTAAGTGATCCCCTTTTTTACCTGAACTTTCCGGTGTTTCTCCATTACCGAATAACTGCCATGCCAGCATAGATTTACAGATGTGGATGCCCCGGTCGTTCACCAGGTTGACTTTGACAATGTCATGTCCGTTGGCTTTGAGAATTTCAGAAATGGAATAACCCAAGAGATTGTTGCGAATGTGACCGAGGTGCAGGGGCTTGTTCGTGTTGGGAGAACTGTATTCAATAACGATCTTTTGCGCTTGTGGATTGTTTTTATTGTGTCCGAAGTTTTTTTTCTGATCAATAGAAGATAGCATGTCAATCCAAAACTGATCTGTCATGGAAAGATTCAAAAATCCTTGTACAACATTGTATTCACTGATTTCATCGACATGTTGTATGAGCCATTCTCCAATTTCTTTGCCGGTTTCTACCGGATTTTTTTGTGAAAGCTTCAATAGTGGAAAAACGACCAATGTCCTGTCTCCTGCAAAATCTTTGCGCGTATTTTGTATCTGTAATGTATGACTTTCTATGCTTTTTCCGTAAAGTGAAGTAATGGCTTCGGCACTTTTCCCCTGTAGTAAATGGTCAATGTTTTTCATTCCTACGCTTATGTTTTAGTGGTAAAATATTTTTTTATATAAAACACTGTTTAAATATTGTTGTAAATGTAGTTAAAAATGCAGTTAAAATATTGTTGTAAATGTAGTTTAAATATTGTTTAAATATTGCTTTTTTTGATTGATGCAATATAAATTTCTAACTTCTGAAAACTAAAATACAACCAGTAGTGTCCGACTAAATTCCAACAGGTCACCGCTACGCGGTTATGTTACTTCATCCATCTATTTCAACTTTCTACAATCAGGACGCTGCTAAGCAGCTTATTATAGTCACG
>CAYSRH010000298.1:0-3162 GCA_964433245.1 uncultured Bacteroidales bacterium
ATTAATCAACAGTTATACCATGACTGAAATAGTTGTAATCAGTGGAAAAGGGGGCACAGGAAAAACTTGTATCACAGCATCACTGGCAATGTTAAGAAAGAATATAGTTGCTGTTGATTGTGATGTTGATGCTGCAAATTTACCAATCATATTAAAACCAAAAGATTATCATACTGAAAAATTTGTTGCAGGCAGAAAAGCTGTTTTGCATCAGGAGACTTGCATTCGGTGCCAGGAATGTCTGCTTCATTGCCGTTTCGATGCAATCACAAAAAATGATGGCGAATTAACAATTTCAGAATCGGCATGTGACGGATGTGGTTTATGTGCCAACATATGTCCCACAAAATCCATTACAATGCATGACAAAGACAATAGCCGGTGGGCTGCCGGTTTTTTCAAAAACGGACATCTGGTGCATGCAAGACTTGCCCCGGGAGAAGAAAATTCCGGAAAGCTTGTCAACGAAGTTCGTCAATATGCAAAAAAAATCGCCAAAGACACAGGATGGGATACCATTTTAATTGATGGACCTCCGGGCATCGGATGTCCCGTCATATCAACACTAACAGGTGTAAACAAAGTGATTCTTGTTACAGAACCTTCACTATCTGCTTTTCATGACATGAAAAGATTGTTGTCCCTGACAGAAAAATTTAAAATACCTGCATTTATTATCATTAATAAATTTGATCTGAACAAAGAAATCTCCGGTAAAATTGAAAAATGGTGCCTCGAAAATAAACAATCTGTTCTGGGGAAAATACCTTTCGATGAACAACTGATTGAGGCCATGTCCAAATGTTTGAGCATTGTTGAATGGAACCCTGATTCCCCTGCAGGAAAAGCAATACAATCAATAGAAAAATTAATCTATAAAAATTAAAATCACAAAATAAAATGTTCACAAAAACAAAAATACAAGGCATTAAGCAAACCATTGTCGTTGCTTCCGGCAAAGGTGGTGTAGGCAAATCAACCGTAGCAGCAGGAATGGCAATTTCTCTTGCCCAACAGGGCCATACCGTCGGATTACTTGATGCAGATATTCACGGACCTTCGGTTCCTTCAATTTTTCATCTTCAGGAAGCTCATCCTTCAGTTGTTCAAAAAGAAGGAAAAAACCGAATCAACCCAATCATCAAATGGGGAGTAAAAATCATTTCCATAGGTTTTTTTCTTGAACCGGGAAAAGCAACATTGTGGCGTGGTCCTATGGTCTCCGGTGCCATAAAACAACTCATAGAAGAAACCGATTGGGGCGAACTTGATTATCTGATCATAGATACACCTCCCGGAACCGGCGATATTCATCTGACCCTTCTCCAACAATATGAAATAACAGGAGCAGTTATTGTTACCACACCACAAAAAATAGCATTGGAAGATGTAAAAAAAGCAATTGCCATGTTTTTGGATAAAAAAATAGGTACATCAATATATGGGATTATTGAAAATATGTCCTGGTTTTCTCCCGAAAAACACCCTGATGAAAAATATTACCTTTTTGGAAAAGGAGGAGGAAAATGGCTCTCCGATACTTTTCATCTTCCGCTGATTGCCCGTATTCCTGTTGTTGAATCTCTTTGCGAATCATGTGATAAAGGAACGCTTGAAACAAACCTTCATCAAAAAAACATTAAAAATGCTTTTCATGAACTGATCCAACAAATAAAAAAATCATGATAGAACACATTCACACACTACGTGTACAATATCCGGACACTGACCGAATGGGGACAGTACACCATTCTGTTTATGTGACTTATTACGAAACCGCCCGTTGGGAACTTTTCAGGAGTATTGGAATTCCTTACAGTGCAATAGAAGATGCCGGTTATTTATTACCGGTGATAACAATGTCTTTTAAATTCATAAAAAAAACACACTATGATGAACTTCTCAAAATAAAAACTACTTTAAAGGCAATGAAACGCGTCAGAATATGGTTCTCTTATCAGCTATATAATGAAGATGACGAGTTGATCAACGAAGCTGAAACAGAACTTGCTTTCGTTCGCAAAGATACCTGGAGTCCATGTCTTATGCCCGATTTTGTTAAAGAAGCTATTTATGATCATATGAACTCTGAAGTTTAAAACACACAATAATCAGGACAAAATAAATTATCTATGTTATCTTGATCAAAAATTACAACAAACAATTTTGAGAATATGTCAAAAATCAGGATTATTACCTTAATCGAAAATCTTGTTTACCGCCAAGGTTTAACTGCTGAACATGGTCTCTCCCTCTATATTGAAACCCCAAATAAAAAAATTCTTTTTGACACAGGGCAGTCCGGATTTTTCATGCAAAATGCCCGACACATGGGAATTGCTCTTGAAAATGTGGATGTTCTGGTCTTGAGTCATGGTCATTATGACCATACCGGAGGTTTATATCCATTTCTATTACAGAACAAAAAAGCGACAGTCCATATCAAAAAAGGACTTTTTGATCCCAAATATAATGGAACCCGGTTTATCGGCACGCAATATGACGAAGCCCTTTTAGAAGGAAGAATTACTTATGTAAATAACAAAACGGAATTGGATAAAGGCATCTTTATCATGCCTGATATTCATATCCACAATCCTTCAGATACACACTTTCGAAATCTGCAAAAAAAAACAGGAGAAAATATTGTGGAAGATTCATTCACGGAAGAATTGTACCTTGCAATTGAGAAAAATGGCAAGCTTTCTGTTTTGACAGGGTGTTCACATCGTGGAATTACCAATATCCTTACATCTGCACAAAATCATTTTAAATTACCCTTGCATCTCGTGTTGGGAGGATTTCACATGAAAGGTTGTAGTGCAGATCAACGTAAGGATATAAATAATTATCTTGAAAAAAACAATCCCCACAGCATAGGTGTCTGTCATTGTACTGGCGTACAGGAATATGCCCGCTTGATGTCAGAAAAAAATCTTTCGGTTTTCTATAATCATACAGGTTATGATCTTGAGGTGTAGTTAATTTTATGTTGGAAACTGTTTATGGCATTGCCGTTGATCCTGCATCGGGGGAGGTTTGGGTGTCAGATTCAAAAGACTTTGGGAGTCAGGGCAGGGTGCACCGCTTTTCCTCAGACGGAAAACGCATCAGCACCTATGAAGTGGGGATGAATCCTTCGAAGATGGTGTTTATGGAAAA
>CAYSRH010000299.1:0-3162 GCA_964433245.1 uncultured Bacteroidales bacterium
ACGAACATCTTTTCTTGTAGATTATCTTAATACCCGCTATAGCTTTACTCATGAAATTCCAATCTCTAACAATAATCTGCATTTTAATGGTATTGAAGTTTTTGATGAGAACGGAAACAAGGGATTTCTAAGCGGAACAATTGGTTTTCCCAAGATGCAAAATGTATTGTTGAGTTTAGCATTAAAGACAGATAAGTTACAAGTGTTAAACACAAGCTATGCTGATAATCCTTATTTTTTCGGAAAAGCATACGCATCAGGCGTTTCAACAATACAAGGAGATCCCGATAACATCGCAATGAATATCTCTTTGAAAACAATGCCAAACAGTGATATTTCAATTCCTGTAACAACAGAAGGGGGTATTGACGAAAAGCGTCTGGTTACATTTGTTCAGCCGGAAAAAAAAGAAGAAGAAAAGCAAACGGAAAAAAAAGAAGATTTTGGAGGATTTGATATGGTCTTTGATCTTGAGGTTACACAAGACACACGTGTACAATTACTTTTTGACCTTGATTTTATAGATATTATCAGAGCAACAGGAGGAGGAAATATTTCGATGGGGATAAACAAAAGTGGTCAATTTGAAATTTTTGGAGAATATGAAATTGATCGTGGAGACTTTTGGTTGAATCTGCAAAATGTCATCAATAAAAAATTCTCAATCAAACAAGGCAGCAAATTAACATGGAATGGAGATCCTGTAAATGCTGATATTGATATCAATGCCCTGTACAAACTAAAAGCATCTCTTTCAAATTTGTTTGGCGACACAACCCAAATGTACAAAAGACGTGTTCCTGTTGAATGCGAACTAGCCATGTCCGGAGTGTTAACAAATCCTGAAATGGATTTCTTTATTAACCTCCCAACAGTTGAGCCTGAAACACGAAGCAGGGCAAAAATTTTGTTAGACACCGAAGAAAAACGCAGCAGGCAATTTTTAAGTTTGTTGGTGTTTAACAGCTTTTGGTACGAGCCTGATGCCGGCAATGCTTATGCATCTCAACAAGGAGGATATACCGCTTTTACTGCATCCACGGGAAGTGAACTCCTAAGCAATCAACTAAGTGGATGGTTATCGCAATTCAGTTCAGATGTAGATATTGGAGTGTACTACAGACCCGGAAGCGAACACATAGGAGATGAAGTGGAATTGGCTTTGTCCATGCAACTGCTTGATGAATGGGTTAGTATTTCTGGAAATGTTGATATGACGGGCGGACAAGAAAGGCAAGATATACAGGAAACATCATCAGCAACGGGTAATATCGTTGGAGACGTTGAGGTTGATGTTAAAGTCAATAAAAGTGGGAAATTGCGTGTCAAAGCCTTCCACCGTGCCAATGATGATGTCTGGTATAGAAATCATGAATACAGGCAAGGTGTTGGAATTACCTATCGTGAAGAATTTGAAAGTTTATTTTCATTTCTAAGACGATCTACTGCAAAAACAGAAGAAGAAGAAGAAAATGAACACCAAATAAATGATTAAATTTTTATCATCATCACAAAAAAAATATTTTTATTACTAATTTAGTGGAGTTATTTATAATATCATTAAATCTTTAACTATCAAACATCATGCTAATACAAGCTTTATTACTCCAAGTAACAACTGAAGGCATACCAGGAACAGAGGCAATACCATCAGAAGAAAAATTTTCCTACTTTGAACTTGCACTAAAAGGCGGATGGGTAATGATTCCGTTAATTATTCTTTCCATTATTGCCGTTTACATTTTTTTTGAACGTTATTTTGTTATAAAAAAAGCTTCCAAACAAGACCTTAACTTTATGAACCGCATCAAGGACTATATCCATGATGACAAAGTAGAAAGTGCCCTGGCTCTTTGCTACTCAACATCTTCTCCCATCTCTGCAATGATAGCGAAAGGCTTACAACGAATAGGAAGACCTTTAAATGATGTAAATGCTGCCATTGAAAATGTGGGGAAACTGGAAATCTCAAAATTAGAAAAAGGCTTTCCTATTTTAGCAACCATCGCAGGAGGAGCTCCTATGATAGGGTTTTTGGGTACTGTCATGGGTATGATACGTGCTTTTTTTGATATGTCAAAAAGCGGAAATAATATTGATGTGGTGCTACTCTCTGCAGGAATCTATGAAGCTTTGGTTACAACTGTAGCAGGTCTTATTGTTGGTATCATTGCTTATTTTGCATATAACTATCTTGTAGCAAGAGTCGAAAGAGTTGTTTTCAAGCTTGAAGCAAGTTCTACTGAATTTATGGATTTATTAAACGAACCAGTCAAATAAACATTTAACATGGGATTAAGTACAAGAAACAAAGTAAGTCCTGCATTTAACATGTCTTCGATGACAGATATTGTTTTTCTGTTATTGATTTTTTTCATGCTAACATCTACTTTGGTCGCCCCCAACGCTTTAAAGCTTCTGCTGCCAAGAAGCAACAACCAGACCCAGGCTTCTCCAATCGTCTCTGTCTCTATAACTGAAGATTTAAGGTACTATATAAAGACAGAAGAAGTGCCCTTTGAAAACCTGGAACGCATACTGAAAAATAAATTACAAGGAGAAGAAGAACCTACCATTTCTCTTCATGCTGAACGTACTGTTCCCATTGATGAGGTCGTGAAAGTGATGAACATTGCAAAAAACAACAAATTCCGGTTAATACTGGCAACACAACCGAAGTAAAAAATAAATGCTCTTTAAATATATGCCTGATAACAAAAAGAATAACATACGGGGATTAACGGGCACTTTTATCTTTCATGCAACATTGCTTGCTGTAATCTTCTATTTCGGTTTTATTACACCACTTCCTCTTCCTGACGAACAAGGAATACTGATAAATTTTGGAGAAAATGATATAGGAGCCGGAGAAGAAGAACCTGCTGAGCAAATAACACAACAAGTACCCCCTACGGTATCAGAATCTATTCAGGAAGAAGTAGAACCGGAGCAAATGACCCAGGATTTTCAGGAAGCCCCTGTAGTTGAAAAAAAAGAAAAGGAAGTAAAAAAAGAGCCAGAAGAAAATATTAAACAAAAAGAACCTGCTCCGGAAGAAGTAAAGAAAGAAGAAGTAACAGAACGAAGAGAAGCTGATCCACGCTCACTTTTCCCGGGAAAAAGTCCGGACAGTCCATCTACATCAGAAGGAACAGGGTATGA
>CAYSRH010000300.1:0-3135 GCA_964433245.1 uncultured Bacteroidales bacterium
ATGCAAACACAAATAGAACATTTAAACAGCATTGTTTGCAACTGCAACGCAAGCGATGAAAACAAAAAATCATCTGATAAAATAACCAATGTAACTGAAAACAATGCAGCACAGTATTCATCACTGGAACAAAACATACCCAACCCATTTACACAAAACACGCGAATTAATTTTTACATTGCAGAAAACGCAAAAACGACCGTTTTGTATATTTACAACATGCAGGGCCACCAAATTGACAGCCATGAAATATACCAAACAGGCAGCGGAAACATTAGCATTTCAGGCAATACCATGCAAGCGGGCATGTACCTGTACACCCTGATTGTGGATAAGCAGGAAGTGGATACTAAGAAGATGATTTTAACTGAATAATGGCAAATAATACCGCTATGAAAAAAATAATTCTATTATTATTTTCTGTTGTGTTTTTAATAAACCTGGTTCAAGCACAAATTAACCCAAACATTATTGACACCAATAAAGTTTGGAATGCACTTAGGGACTGCCATTTTGGTTCTCCCCCAAATCATAAGTATAAGATTTGGCTGAAGAATGATACAATAATTGATTCACTGGTATACAAAAAAGCATATTGTGAAGGTCATCCTGTATATACAGATTCAATAATAGGATATATCAGAGAAGATAATAGAAAAATTTTTTTCATTTATCAAATAAGTGCATACCGTAATGATTGGGAAGAAGAATTATTATATGATTTTAACCTGGAAAAAAATGATTCAACAATTATCTTAGGTCATATTTTTAAAGTTAATGATGTTGATACCGTTGATATAAACGGAAACCCAATAAAAAGAATAACTTTTTCAGACAATGATGAATACTGGCTTGAAGGAATAGGAAGTAACTTTGGACTTATAAGTGTTGGAAACAACGTAGATACTGGAGCTTGTGATAACAGCCTGATTTGTTTCAAAGAAAATGAATTTGAATACGTAAACGAGGAGTTTTCTGCATCATATTGTGATCTTTTTACTGGCATGCACAATGCACCAAATACTCCAGAAGAATGCAAAATCATACCAAATCCTGCTTACAACAATGCTCCGGTAAAAGTAAAAATGCCATTTAAGGATCATTTCACCATCAACATTTATGCTTCAAGCGGGCAAAAAGCAAAAACAACTAATTTTTATGGCCATGAATATTACATAGGCATTGCTGACCTGCCAAAAGGCATTTACTTGTATTCAGTAAAAAACAATAAAAACTTTAATTGCAGTGGGATATTTATAAAATATTAAAACTATCATGAAAAAACATATATCATTATTATATCTTGTGCTAAACATCTTCTATTTAGCTGAAGCACAAAAGATAACAGCAAGTTTAAAATCAATTGAAAATAAGTCAATTAATAGCATTAATTTAAACAAAAAAATTGATAATAATACTGAAATATCTGGGATTTTTGATGATAATCCAATATATGGTATAAGCATATCAGGTAGCATGAAATTTGTTAATGATGCAAGTTTCATTAAAATAATACTGGTTGCCAAAAACTCAGAAGAACATCTTATTTTTGACGGCTTCAGAAGTTATTTTGGTGATAGTTTATTTACTTTCGATGACATTTGCCAGGAAACATGTTTTTTAGATTCAGTAATTCCGAAAAAAATAATCATTGGCATGCACAATGCATCATTACAAATTGAAACCATTAATGTTAAGAAAAAAAAATATAAATATTCCACTAACATGAAAAAACATCTTCAAAAAAATGCCTTAAACCAAATACATGAAAACAGGGTTAAAAAAATTAACGAATACAACAAAAACAACAGAATTCATTGGATTGCCAAAGTAAGTGATTTTTCAAAATTAAAACATCAAACAAAAAAAAAGAAGTTTGGTATTGATGAAAATGTTTTTATGTATGGTTTTGAGTATTATGCTGGAGGTTTTTTTCATCTGCCTGATGGAATAAAGAGTGCCAGTAAACCTACAGATACCTGTGGCTTTAATCCTTCAGAAATATCTAATAATAATACCTTTCCTTCAAAAACATTTAATACCAGCAGTACATACATTGATGAATTTGACTGGAGGGAAAAACATGGTGCAAATGATAGTAACTCCCCTTATTATGACAATGATGGCACAGGTTGGATGACTGTAGCAAAAGATCAATCATATTGTGGAATTCCTTATGGAACTTGTTATGCATTTGGCCCTGTGGGTACAACTGAAGCAATGATAAATATTTATTATAATCAGGATATTGACTTGGATTTAGCAGAGCAGGATATTGTCTCATGTAGCGATAGCTGCTATGAACCTGGTAAAAGAAGCCCAAATTGCTCATTTCTATACATCAGGGATCACGGGGTTGTTCAAGAAAGTTGCTATCCATATAGAGGCGCAGCAGGTTTATGTAATGGAAAACAATGCACTACTAACCTAACAAAAATTACAAATAGAAAAAAATGTAATAGTTGCGATGAAGAAGATTTAAAAAAAATGATAGTGGAAGAAGGACCAGTTTGTGGAACTGTATGAACACATTCAATGATACTATTAGGCTTTGGAGTTATTGAGGAGTATGACCCTATATCAACACAAGAGGATGGTTTTTACCACAGAGTTGTGCAACCAGAGGATACTAACTACATTGGCAAAACATATTGGATATTTAAAAACTCATATGGAGATGATTGGGGTTTATTTGATGGTTATGTATATGTATTTTGTGATGCCGAAGATATTGTTTCATATTCAATTGTTACTCCAATAATAAATTCAAATTATAACCGCAGATGCGTTGATTTAGACGAAGACGGGTATTACAACTGGGGTATTGGAAATAAACCTTCAACCTGTCCCTCTTGTAGTTCAAATGACCTGGATGGTGATGATTCTGACCCCAATAAAGGGCCTTTGAATGAAGATGGATATTGCACCTCAATAACCCCTGCTCAGTCAGTAAAAGTAGCAAGCAATACTACATGGGGATTTACTGAATATGTAAACGGCAATCTCATAGTTAAATCTGGGGCAACCCTTACCATTACCGGGGAAACTACAATGGTATCAGATTCAGCAATAATAACTGTAAAAGATAATTCACAGCTAAAAGTTTTAGGAGGAAGTATTATAAATGCAAACATT
>CAYSRH010000301.1:0-3133 GCA_964433245.1 uncultured Bacteroidales bacterium
TTTTTCAGCTTGTATTCTCATTTCATTTTTCAGATCTTCTAAAATATGGTTGTATTTTTCCTCTCCCGCCAGATTTTTCATTTCCCGGGGATCATTTCTGAGATTAAACAGTTGTGCAGTTTGTACCCCATCAACATTATACAGGATAAATTTGTATTCATCCTTTCTGATGGCTCTTTGAAAACTTCTATAAGCATAATACATCACCGGTCTGGTTGTTGCGTCAGGATTATCAAAAGCATTATAAAAACTTATTCCCTGGACCGAAGAGGGCACCTCAAAACCGAGTTTTTCACAAATTGTAGGATAAATATCAAAAAGATAAACAAAGTCCTGGCGTTTTACTCCTTTTTCCACTCCGGGACCGGAAAACACCAATGGAACATGAATACTATGTTCATAAAGATTTTGTTTTCCCATTAATCCATGCTGTCCGAGTGCCAGACCATTATCTCCACAAAAAATAATAAGTGTGTTTTCAAGCTGTCCGTTTTCTTCAAGTTTTTTAATAATGGTACCTATACGCTCATCAATGTGCGTTATCATAGCATAGTAATCCCTGATATGCAGTTTTATCTCTGCTTTTTCACGGGGCTTTCCGGCAAGCTCTTCATCACGAATAACAAGCTGCCCGTTGTCAAAAGGATGTTCCGGCATAAAATTAGGAGGTAATGAAATATCAGACGTATCATACATATCCAGGTATTTTTGTGGCATGGTACGAGGGTCATGTGGAGCCATATAAGAACAATAAACAAAAAACGGTTTATCTGAGTTATAGTCATCAAGGAAATTTATTACTGCATCTGAAAAAATATCTGTTGAGTGGATGCCACTATACAAATGACTACCACTTAATGTATCAAGATCATTGCTACAACAAGGTCTTTCTGTTAAATATCGCGAATTCTCATATTCTCCTGTAGAATCATAATTGAACAGAGGTGTATTCCAATGGTCATCCATTCCTCCGAAAAAAATCTCTTTACCATAATTAAAGCACCTGTTAAAAGCTTCTTTGCCATTATGCCATTTCCCTGTCCCGAAACAATTATAACCATTTTCCTGTAGAACTCTACCAATCATTTTATGTTCTTCAGGAATTTCTTTTCCTTGATTCTTAAGGCTGTTAACATTTCTTCCGGTAATTAACATAGCTCTGCTTGGTCTGGAAACTGCTCCTGAATAGGATCCCATGATATAAGCGTCTTCAAAAGTGGTTCCATTCTGTACAAGTCTATCAATATTGGGAGTAATAATCTCATTATTACCTAAAGCATTTATTGTATTAAAAACTTGATCATCTGCAAATAAGAATAATATATTCGGATGTTCCGGATTTGTTTGTCTAATCTCATTTTTGTTTTCTATATGGCATGAAGCCATTATCCCAAGTGAAGCTGAAAGTAAAATACTGTTTTTCATGATTAATAAGTAGTTAATTTATAAAAGTCCCCATTTGTTTAAGGGTTTAATTGTTTTTAATAAAAGTTATAATTGATCCTCCTTCAATCACTATAGAATCAGGTATTTCCATTTGTTCATTTTGAAAATACGGGTTTGTTAATTCCATATAATCGAATTCATCTAATTGTAAGTTACATTTCACTTCAACAGGAACATTTCCCTTGTTCAACATCACAAGTGTTATAGTGTTATCCTTTTGATAAGCACTGACCATAATATTTTCGTTAGATGTGGAAGCTTCTACTCTTTTTATACCAGCTGGCAGGTGTCGGCTAAAAGAGCCAAAAACTCTTAATTGATAGGATGATGGGGCAGGTATAAACCCGTTTTCCTCATCAATAGTAAATAATGCTCTTGAGGCAGGATAGGATTGTTGGACAGAGTTCACCATTAACCAGCAATACATAAGTGAAGATGCATTCATCATGACCATGTTTTTATGATACAATTCTCCCATTAAGAAAGCTAAAGCATAAGAGCCTGCCTGATGAATATTGAAATTCATTGAGATTTCTGTTGATAAAAAAGGTTTTTCTTCTGTGTCTTCAAGAGCCAATTCATTCCATTCTTTAATATATTTATCAAATATTTCCGGATCATGAAAAAACCATTGATAATCATAAAGGTTAACGGTAATGTAATCAATTGCTTTCCATGCTGTTTTGTTTGATTTTATTGTTTCGTACCTTCGAATACCTGCCATCAGGTTTGGGGCATTGTGCATGTGAATCTTCACATGTGCAAACCCATTTTCATCCAGACCTTTTCGTAATTCAATCGCCATATTGTGCCAGTCCTCCGGGGTTTGTTCCATCTCGTTTTGAATTCCCACGATAGCAGGAGCCTGACCTGTTTTTTCTTTTGCCTTTTCACAGTAACAAACAATGGCTTTCACATATTGGTTTATTTTCGGTCTTATTTTCCATGTGTGCGGAGAGGCTTCTGCGTCCAAATCTTCAGGCTTAATAGATGCCCAGAGGGGCAGTTCCCAAAATTCAAATATCACCATTCCTCCCATATCCTGAATCTTCTTGTTATACGAGAAGTCAGAGATTTCGCCACTAGGGAAATTATCACCATAGTAATGAACAGAAGCATCTTCTAATTTATCAAAATTACTACAATCTTCTTTTAATTTTTTACCGTTTGGATATTCCCGTTGAATCAAAAGATTATATTCCTTTAACCATTTAAACCATTCTTTCTTCCCTTTCTCACTAAGAATGTTATACGCAAGCGGAGAGGTAATGCCACCAAATCCAATAATTTGCTGAAACTTTTTTTGAGAATTTACAGTTATTTCTGCCCGGATAACCTGTGGTTTTTTCATTGTTCCGACTACATCTCCTTCTACTCCTGTATAACGAAGTTGATGCCTGCTAAGATCAAGGTTAGTCATTTGACGCAATACAGTTGAATCATTGAGCTTAACCTTTAGCATTACATTATGTGATTTTTCAATGGTCAGGCTACTAAGTTTGCCATTATATTTAATAGTTTCATCAGCAAAGTAAGTTACAGGATGCCGGGTTGATCGCAAGGTGTCACCTGTGAGTTTATTGTACCCATAAGAATCATAATACTTTTGAATAACCCGAACGGAATCATCACTAATTTCAATGGTAATACCTCCCTTTGGTCCGGTAAATATCCAAAGTAATTTTCC
>CAYSRH010000302.1:0-3132 GCA_964433245.1 uncultured Bacteroidales bacterium
TGATCTTACTATCGGTGTACTTAACCATCTCCTCGCCAGTTTCACTTGAATAAGCTTTTGCTGCACGTGCATAAAGGAGACGAAGGAAAGCATATATCTCTGTTATGGTTCCCACTGTAGAACGCGGATTCTTTGAAGTGGTTTTTTGTTCTATTGCAATTACCGGGCTTAATCCTGTAATCTTATCTACATCAGGGCGTTGAATCTCCCCAATAAATTGCCTCGCATAAGCAGACATCGTTTCAAGATACCTTCTTTGTCCTTCTGCGTGCAAAGTATCAAAAGCCAAAGAAGATTTTCCGCTACCACTTAATCCTGTTATGACGGTCAACTGGTTCCGGGGTATGGACACATCAATATTTTTCAAATTGTGTACCCTTGCTCCTTTGATCTCTATCTGTTTAGACTGTTCCCCCATCAGGTTTTGGTAAAAATTTTGTTCTACTCTTTTGATTTTACCGGCAGCTTAATTTCAAAAACATCTCCCTTTCTGACCGTCAGTTTTGTTGTAATCAACCAGGGATTGTAAACCTTCAACTCTCTGTAGGATATTCCATGTTCTATAGCAAAGGCCGGAAGATCCGCAATGGAAGTATCTACTTTTATTGTCTGGTATTCTAAAACAGGATAGAGGTCTTTTTCTCTCAAATTAAAACCATACGAATGAGGATTTTCCAATATCATTTTTGCAGCAATAATACGATAAACATACCGTGCTGTTTCCGTATTAAGATGTAAATCATAATAGGATGATGTCTTTTGCGTTTGTAAAGTCCTTCGTATTCTGTTATTCCCTGCATTGTAAGCAGCTGCAACAACAGCCCAATTGTCAAATTCCTCATAAGAATCACGAAGATAAGCACAAGCTGCATAAGTTGATTTTTCCAAATGATATCGCTCATCCACCTCCAAATTAACAACCAGCCCATAATCCCTTGCCGTACCCTCCAGAAACTGCCAATAACCGGCAGCTCCCGCCGGAGAAACCACATTCATCAAGCCACTTTCTATCAACGGCAGGTACATAAAATCTAAGGGAATACCCTGCGCTTCCAAAATAGGTTTAATAACAGGAAAAAAACGATTCGCCCTTTTTATGAACAACAAAGTTTGTGACTGCCAATAAGTATTCACCAGCAATTCCTGATCCAATGCTTCACGTACATCATGACGATACACAGGAACCTGCTCTCCTGCAAAATAAAGTGTATCGGGAACAGGCAAGGCATAGATAGCATAATCAGATTGAAACCGCCTGACAAACTCATCGTCTTCAACATATTCTTTCTGTCCGGAAAAAGAAAAAAACATAAGCGTAAAAACCATTAAGCCTACAAAGAAAAAACTGATACTTAATTTCGTAATTTTGTATTGCATAATCTAAAAATGAATAATTAATCCTGCTGCTACAATAACGGAAGCAAGCAATATTTTAATGCCTTTCATCAGGAAAAAAGACTTTTTGCTTTCTGCCAACAAAGGCAAAGCTCCGTGTCCATCCTGCATAACTGAATTAACAAGTAATACACTAAGAGGCAAAGCCCCCATTGCATAAAATGAAACAAAAACCATATGTGGTCCTGAAACAGGCAATAATCCAACAAGTATTGCAACGATAAAAAGCAAAACGGCATTGGTCTCCATCCAGGTCTCAATATCCATCGCTTCGCTTACATAGTACAAAATTGCTATTGATCCGAATATCCACAGGAATATCTTTAGAAAATGTTTTTTAATGATATGATCCCAAACATGCTCATTAACAAAGTGAGAAGAAAAAAACAAAACCAGACCAAAAGCCGAAAGGGAAGCAATAAAAAACGCCACGGCAATCCACATCGGATGATGATGGTCTAATATTGTCCCATGCAAACTACAATCGTGTGCATGGTGTGCATGATGGTGGTGCCCGTGACCTAATTCTGTAGCAATCAGCACAGAGATAAATACCAAAGAAATGAGTAAAACTGTTTTTTTAAGATCGAAAGAAGAAAAGAAAGCCTTAACATGCGAAAGAGAAAGTATCTCCCGATCATGCCCCGGATGAATTTCCAAATGATCAGAAGAACCATGAAAGGCATGTGTTTTTCCCGCAATTGCATGTGTAATAAATCCGGCAACAAGCGACAAAACAATCAAAAATAGCATAATCAAAAAAGCTTTCTCCGGCATCACAGAGAACATAAGAAAAGCTTCATCTCCCGTAGAAGCAATCATTGCAGTTAGCATGGCTCCAAAACCTATCAATTTATGAGAATACAGTGCAACGATCGCATAAACACCGAGACAACCCGGAATTGCACCGAAAATTGCTGCCATAACAATCTGTATCCAGGAAGATTTTTGAAGAATTCGTGTCGAAATCCCCTGACTTAGCACATTAAAAAGATCAAGCAACAACATCATCACCAATACAAAGCTGGTAATAGTTAATGATTGTTTGAATATCTCTGTTATAATTCCCATAAGCTTTTATTAATTTTCGGGAACGTAAAGTTACATTTTTTTCCTCAGAAACACTTTAACGAAAAAAACCAAATCAATTATAATTTAGTATCTTTGAATTTACTTAGTCTTAGCAAAAAAATCAAAAGAAATGAAACACATCAATAAGTTACCTTGTCTTTCTTTTCCTGTTTTCTTATTATTATTGTTTTTTCTTCCCTTTAAGGGAGTTGCCAATAACAGCCATGCTCATTTCGACAGTCTTTTGCTTGTTACCGAAGAAAAAAAGGGAGAAGAAAAAATCAATACATTGATTGAAATAGCTGAAGAACAATCAGAAGATTTCCCTGAAAAATCATTAGAAACATTAAACAAAGCATTGTCAGAAGCAGAAAAAGAAAAAAACAAAGTGTTAGAAGCGAAGGTTATTTACCATAAAGGCTTGGTTTTCAACAAACAAATGCAGGATTCAGAAGCCCTTAATTTTTATTTTCGGGCACTTTCCCTAATTCATAATACACAGGAAGAAGATTTCCAGGCGCAAATATATAACTCAATCGGATTAACATATTTTTATCTGAATCAGTATGACTCCTCTATATTTTATATCAATAAGGTATTAAATATTACAAAAGATAAACATTCTCATACAGAAAAAGGGCATGCCTACTTTACCCTGGGGAATAT